>JBEPVG010000007.1:0-18045 GCA_041691175.1 Chitinophagaceae bacterium | reverse complement strand
ACAATTAGTTGAGCGATGTTAGAAAACAAAGTAAACACCGGCACAAAAACATTATTAATCAAACCTGCACTCACACTGGCTTTGTAATTAATTAAATTGGCTGCATTAAAATTATTACGAAAATAATCTCTGCGATTAAACGCAATAATAGTTTTAAAATTTCCAAGGCTTTCCTGGATTTGCGCGCTTAATCCGCCGGTAGATTTCAAACTGGCGGCATTCTTTTTCTTGACAATTGGTGAAATTATTTTTACGAAAATTAAAATAAAAACTGCTGGTAACAAGGCGAACGCGCCGAGTTCTACATGAATTGCCAAAAGAAATATGGCTGCACCCAGCATCATAAATATACTGTCAATAAATTGCAAAAGAGACTGCGAAAAAAACTGGTTTACTTTGTCAGTATCATTATTAATTCTTGAAATTAAATCGCCTGCTTTGTTCTGATTAAAAAATGCAATCGGCAAGCTCTGTATTTTGTTGAAAACTGCATTGCGCAAGCTATATAGCATTCGTTGGCCAATGCTTCCCATTATTTTTGTCTGCAAATAATCCGTTGCGGCAGAAATCAGATAAAGTCCTAATAAAATTCCGGAAAAAGTGATGAGCCCGCGATAAAGTTTCGTCTGGATATAATGGTCAATAGTATAACCAATAAGATAAGGCGTGAGCATTGAAATACCTGAATTGACAGCCATTACAATAAAGGCGATTATCAGATTCCGCTTCTCTTCCTTCATAAACTGCAACATTTTTTTTAACGCTGCTTTTGTTGAAGTTTTGTGTTCTATGTTAAGGTTGTAATCCATTTTTAATTTTTATGCTTCTGTTAAGTCCATCGTACTTTTTTGTGAACGATATATCTGAACGTATTCCGGAGAATGTTGCATTAAATAATCATGTTTGCCGCTGGCAATTAATTCGCCTTCCATCATTACAATAATCTGGTCATAACCTTTTATCGGATTAATTTTTTGAGTTATTGAAACCAGCGTTAAATCTGGATAATTTTGTTGAACATTCTCTGAAATTTTCTGTTCTGTAAGCGTGTCAACCCTTGCCGTAAAATCATCAAGCAATAAAACTTTTGGATTTATGGCCAATGCACGAGCGAGCATAATCCGTTGTTTTTGTCCGCCGGAAAGGCTGGAACCTCTTTCTGAAACAATTGTTTCTAATCCTTCAGGAAGTGACTTTATGAAATCATTTAACTCAGCCGTATCAATCGCTTTTTGAAGATCTTTTTCCGTCACCTCTGATTTAAAAGCGATGTTTTCGCGAAGCGTCATATTGAAAATAATACTGTCCTGGAAAACTAACCCGATCTGCTTCAAAAGTGCGTCCCTGTTATATTCTGTAATGTTTACATTATCGTATAAAATAGCACCTTCAGTGGGTTTTATTAAAGTAGTTAACAAATAAAATAATTGCGTTTTCCCTGCAGCGGTCGGACCTATAATTGCGTTTCTTGTTCCACCGTTAATTGTAAATGAAATATTTTTCAATGCGGGATTTTCACCATAGAAGACACTTACATTTTCTAAATTGATATTTCCGTCTATTTGTTTGTTTACTGTTCCCTTATCTACAAAATCAGGAGATTTAAGCGTAGCATGAATTCGCTGGTAAGATGCCGAAGCTCGTGCGATCACATTGCTCATAAAACCAATCATAATGATGGGGAAAATCAGTATGGCAATATAACTGTTGAATGCTGCGAATTCGCCCAGTGACATGGTACTGTTAATCACAAAATGTCCGCCCAAAGCCAGTACAGCAAGCCTTCCCAGGTTTGCAGTTAATATAATAATCGGAATAAGCGTGGCAAACAAACGTAAAATTGATAAGCCTAAATTTTTTGCTTCACCGCTTGCATCTATAAATTTATTGTACTCTGTAAATTGTGCATTCAGCACACGGATAAGCGCTGCGCCAAGTATACTTTCATTGATCACTTTGTTGAGCCAATCAATAACTTCCTGTGTTTTCTTAAATAAAGTTTTTACTTTTTTAAAGATGATGATAAAAGTAAAAGCTATAATTGGAATGATTAATAAAACCACCAAACCCAATCTCCAGTTGATGTTGAGCAATAAAATACTCGCGCCAATAATTAGAACAATAGAAGAAACGATAGAAACAATTGCCTGTGCCACAAACATTTTTATAGCATCCACATCAGAGGTAAGGTTTGTGAGAAGTTTGCCCGGGGTTGTTTCCTGGATGTAAGCATAATCCTGTTCAGAGATTTTTGAGGAAAGATTATTTCGCATATCGCGCGCTACTCTTTCAGAAGCAAAGGTCTGGATGATGCTTTGCACATATGTGAAAATAAAAATGAGAATACCTGCGACTAAAAACCAGGTAATGATTTTGTGCATATCGAAGGTTCCTTTTGCAAAATCATCAATGCCGAATTGGATAATTTTCGGAATTACCAGGTTAAGCCCGTTGCTCAACAATGCAAAAAACAAAAGTGCACTAATCATTCCTGAATATGGTTTCAGGATTTTAAAAATATTTGCTTTGGGTGGTTTCTGCTTTTTTTCTTTAGGATTCATTCACCTTTTTTTTCAATAAGAAAATATTTTTGCAACGTGTAACACAAAATTTCAAGAACACGTATATAAAGTAAATTTTAAAATTTCAGAGTGCAAAAGTAACCTGAAAAAATTTTTAAAGAAGATTGCTTTTCGGAGAAAGAGCATTTTGTGGCTGCAAAAAGAATTTATTTGCAGATTGGTTTATATTATCCTTAAAGCGAACACTCAGGACTGCGAGTTTTCTTCTAAATGAATCTAATGAAAATAACTGTTACAGCAATGTTCCTTT
Organism: Chitinophagaceae bacterium; assembly: GCA_041691175.1. Classification (GTDB taxonomy): domain Bacteria; phylum Bacteroidota; class Bacteroidia; order Chitinophagales; family Chitinophagaceae; genus Ginsengibacter. The sequence goes on along the minus strand of JBEPVG010000007.1, from coordinate 15,213 downwards.
TAAAATCAATAACGCCACATTAAAGAAGATAATAAGCCCTGTAACATCAACCAGCGTGGCAACGAAAGGCGCGGAAGAAGATGCAGGGTCGGCGCCTAATCTTTTTAAAAGCAAGGGAAGCATACTTCCAATTAATGATCCCCAAAGTACCACACCAATCAAAGAAAAGAATACTGTAAATCCGAGCAACATCCATTCCGCGCCATAAATATCGGGCATAATTCCATGGTGCATTAAAAAGCTCCAGAGAGTAATTCTTAAAAATCCGATACAGCCTAATATCAATCCGAGCATCAACCCTGATAATATTTCACGGCGCATAACCCGCCACCAGTCCTTTATTCCTACCTCACCTAATGCCATTGCCTGGATAATTAATGTAGAAGCCTGGGTACCGCTATTACCTCCCGTACTAATAATAAGTGGAATAAAATTAGTGAGAATAATCACCTTGGCCATTTCATCATTGTAAAATGCCATCGCAGTGGCGGTAAGCATTTCGCCGAAAAAAAGTATGGTAAGCCAGCCAACCCGTTTTTTAACCAACCCAAAAAAAGGTGTTTCTAAATAGGGTTGATCCAAGGCTTCGGCACCACCGATCTTTTGAATATCTTCGCTGAATTCTTCATTCGTAACCCACAGTACATCATCAATTGTAACAATTCCGAGGAGCACATTATAATCATCTACAACCGGTAGCGCTACACGATTATTCATTTTAAAAACTTCGTTGGCAGTTTCCTGGTCATCATTCACATTCAGCTCGATAAATCTTCCATCCATCATTTCACTAACCCTTGTTTCAGGCGAAGCCAAAATGAATTCTCTTATTCTCAAATCGTCTAATAATTCGCCATGTTTATTGATGACATAAACCACATCAATTGTCTCGGTATTTTTTCCGACGCTTCGGATAATATTTAAAACCTGAGCCACTGTATTGTATTCATAAACATAAACGTAATCAGGCGTCATCAGGCGTCCTACGCTGTTTTCAGGATAACCAAGAAGTGAAAGTGTGACCTTTCTTTCTTCCGGAACAAGGGTTTTCACCAATTCCCGAACTACTTCGTTTGGAAGATCTTCAAAGAACGAAGTGCGGTCATCAGGCTGCATTTCGTTCAGCAATTCAGCGCTTTTTATTGGAGGAAGATTTTTTATAATTCCTTTTTGTGTAGGATGATCCAGAATTTTAAAAAGACCGGTGGCACGATGCATGGAGAGGTGCAGAAAAATTTCGATTTCCCTGTCTTCATTTTCGTAAATAAGTTCGGCCACATCGCTGATGTTTTGTTGATTTAAAAATTCAGTGATCGCTACATCATCACCGGTTTTCAAAACATCTTCGTACTGATCCTGAACTGAAATTTCTTCTTCGGTCATTTGAATCTTTCTTTCAGATAAGGGCGCAAAATTAATTTATTTTTATCTTTGGAAACAGGTTAATTAAATGATAAAACAATATTTGTATATAAAAAAAACGGACGCAAAAGGAAGAGGCGTTTTCACCAAAGAAACAATTGATCAGAATTCAATTATTGAAGAAGCCCCGGTTATTGTAATGAGTGCCGAAGACCGCGTGAATGTTGATAAAACTTTATTGCATGATTATATTTTTGCGTGGGGGGAAAATGAAGCTCAATGTTGTATGGCGTTGGGTTTTGTGCCAATTTATAATCACAGTTATGAAAGCAATTGCGAATATTTTATGGATTTTGAAAAAGAAATTATCCAGGTAAAAACTGTAAGAAAAATAAATGCAGGCGATGAACTGACCATTAATTACAATGGAGATTGGAATGATAAAAAACCGGTTTGGTTCCAAACAGAATGAGTTTAACAGCACATAGTAAACAAACAAATAACCAGATTTTTAAAATTACCACCAGGGTTACAAAACCAATTGTTTGAAAAGTTTGTTCAATGTTTCTCCGGCATCTTTGCAAAATCCGGGATGAACTTTTGAGGTTTGTACAATGGTGCTTCTTGTTGCTGTCAACCAGCGGAAACGCTCTGCTATCGGTAGTTTAGCAATTGGACCTGCATTTATTTCGCCGCGGCAAATGCGTTCCAATGTCTGTAAATATTCTTTTACTACTTCTATATCCAACTTTTCACAAAAAAGCCTGATTCTTTTTTCATTTAACTGATAGATGGTGTTAAGAAATTTTTGATCACGACAATACAAGATCACACCCACATTCAGGAATTCCTCACGTTCTACACGCGGCACAATCCTGATAACAGCATATTCAAATAATTGATTCTCTTGCATGTTCCGCTTCTTTTACAAATATTTGGGAATGAACTATTCTTGTTTCTAAAAATTCAATGTACGCTTCGCGATGTTCTTTTATAGATTTAAACTCCTCCTCATCTTCAAGCCATTCATCAGGTATTAACGAGATAATATCACGAATCAATTTTTTAGAAAGAATTGATCTAAATTCGACATCTACTTTTTCTAATTCAGAAGCCAATGGCAACAGGACATGATCTTTGACCAACAAAAAAGGTTTCGCTGCCTGCTCTTTCCAGTTATGCCATGAATGATGAAAATAAAGTGAAGCTCCGAAATCTATCAGCCACAATTCTTTGAACCAGATCAACATATTGGTATTGCTCGAAGTGCGGTCCACATTGGTAAGCAGGCTATCGAGCCAAACAATTTCGGATGCAAGTACCGGATCAATGCTCGAAACAGAGGGATCAAAAGTAATGGAGCCGGAGAGATAATGCAAGCCAAGATTTAGGCCCACACTAGCACGAAGCAAATCCTGAATTTCTTCATCGGGTTCTGTTCTGCCAAAAGCTTCATCCAGTTTTGCAAATACAATTTCAGGAACTTTTAACCCAACAGCGCGCGCTATTTCTGCACCAATCAATTCCGCAATCAATGCTTTCTTTCCCTGACCTGCTCCGCGAAATTTAACCACATAAAAAAATTCATCATCAGCTTCGGCAATAGCCGGCAACGATCCGCCTTCGCGCAAAGGTGTTATATATCTGATCACATTCACCTCTCTGATTTCGGGAATTTTATATGCCATACAATTGAGTCACAATTTACAGTAAACAAACAAATTTTGGAGTTTTGTAATTTTAAAATGAAGCCTTTGTAAATGCCAGTTTTAGAGACTAACTTTTTAAAACAAAATTAAAAAGTATCGTTCCGGTTTCTATATTAGATTCTGCAGCAGGAAATTTTAATTGTTTCGCCTTTTCTATAGCAATGCTTCTCAAAGAAGAATTAGAAGTAGTTGTTCCTTTTGCAATCGTAGCGCTGGTAACTGTTCCAGACGAATTTACTTGTATATCTACGTACACTTTCGCATTTTCATTAAAGTCACCCTGCATATTCGGAAAGTGAATTGGTCTTCTTCCCGAAAGTCCGCGAATAACACTTACACCACTTCTTCCACCCGGAGAATTTCCGTAAGCATCGGGTTTTCCATCTGGGCTTCCGGCATCACCATTGCCTGGCTTGTAACCCTGATTTCTGTAACCATTATCTTCTGTAGCGCCGTTTCCACCTGTTCCCGTTCCACCTTTATACAACGGAATTTTCGGCTTTGGTGGTGCAGGATTTGGATTTACCACTGAAGAAGGATTCATATTTTTCGACGGTGTTGTAGCAACTTCTTTATTCACAACTTTGGCTTTCTCGTTTTTCTTTTCAGATTTTAAAACCGGCGCCGCATCCACATTATTATTATCATCCGCCTTAATATTTTGAGAAGGTTCTTCAGTTACTTTATGGGCCGCTGATTGATGAGCAGGAACGCTTTGATTATCAGGTGCGCGTTCGCCTTTTACAAGTGGCTGAACATCTCCCATTCCTTCCTGTTCGTTACCAAGATTTACATCAATTAAATCCATAACAATGGGTGTGGGAGGCACTTGTAGAGGCCATGTATAAAAAATAGCAATCAATAAAAACAGCCCGCAAATAATGAGTGTATACGTTAAAGCTTTCCGGTTTTTTTCTGCTTCAAATTGATGATTTATTGCGTGTGCTTCCAAAGAAATATTTTATTTAAGTTCAAATTTAACTAATAGATAAAAATATTTGTGTTTATAAATGTTAAAAGAAAAAACTGTTTTATTGTGCAGGGTAAATACGTTTTCCAAAAAGCAAACTTCCAATCCGTACCATCTTACTTCCTTCTTCTACGGCCATTTTATAATCCGAGCTCATGCCCATGCTTATAATATCGAAGGTCGTAGGACGAGGACTAAAGTTTGAATACTTATCAAATAGAAGTTTCAAAGATTGAAATTCTTTTCTAATAATTTCTTCATTTTCTGTAAAGGAAGCCATTCCCATTAATCCTTTTATACAAACATTTTGGAAAGATCTTCTTGTTTCTTCAATCGTAGAATTCCTGGTTGAAATTCGTGATTTTTTATTTTGATCTTCTTCAAAAATTTCTTCGTTGATTCGGGTCATAATCGAATGCAATTCTTCTGCATCCAAACCAAATTTTGTTTCTTCTTTAGCGATGTAAATCTGCAAAAGACAATCAATAATCCGGTTATTTTTTTTTGCCTGTTTATCAATTTCTTTCAATAATTTTTCACTATCCACACTATGAATTAAAGAAACAAAAGAGGCGATAAGTTTTACTTTATTTGATTGAAGATGGCCGATAAAATGCCAGCGGATGTCTTTAGGGAGTTGCTGATATTTCTCTATCAATTCCTGCACATAATTTTCACCAAAATCCCTTTGTCCAAGATGGTACAATTCTAAAATATCGTCAAAAGGTTTTGTTTTGGAAACCGCAACCAGTATGACTTTCTTGTCTTTTAATTCTGTGGTAATCTTTGTATATAGTTCTGAATTTACAGACATTTTGTATTCGGAATTTTATCAGTGAAAGAACTATTAAAAAGTTTCTTATTTAATCATTGCATCGTTTTTTCATTAGAACAACAACGCATTAAATAAATAACAAAATTATTTTAAAATCGCCCTGCTAATCACAATCCTTTGCATCTCGCTTGTGCCTTCATATATCTGGGTAATTTTCGCATCGCGCATCATCCTTTCGACATGATATTCTTTCACATAACCGTAACCGCCATGAATCTGAATCGCTTCTGTTGTAGTCCACATCGCTGTTTCACTCGAAAATACTTTTGCCATCGCCGCACTTTCTGTATAATCTTTACCGGTGTCTTTGTGCCATGCTGCGCGAAAACAGAGCAATCGAGCTGCACTAATTCTGGTCGCCATGTCGGCTATTTTAAATTGAATAATCTGGTGGTTTTTTATTTCTGTTCCAAAAGCTTTTCTTTCCTGTGAATAAGAAATCGCTCTTTCCATTGCTCCGGAAGCAAGTCCGAGCGCTTGCGAAGCAATTCCTATTCTACCACCCGATAAAGTTTTCATTGCGAAAACAAATCCGAAACCATCTTCGCCAATCCTGTTTTCTTTTGGCACTTTTAAATCAGTAAATGAAATACTGTGTGTATCGCTTCCCCGGATTCCAAGTTTATTTTCTTTAGCGCCAACTTTTACACCAGGCCAGTTTTTTTCGACAATAAAAACATTAATTCCGCGGCTTCTTTTTTCAGGATGCGTTTGTGCCATGACCAAATAAACGGATGCAGTATTTCCATTTGTGATCCAGTTCTTCACACCATTGATTAAATAATGATCTCCTTTTTCTTCCGCCGTTGTTCTCTGTGAAGTGGCGTCACTGCCGGCTTCGGGCTCACTCAATAAAAATGCGCCAGTGTATAATTCGCCATCCTTTTTACCTTGAGCAAGTGGCGTTAGATATTTTTTCTTTTGTTCCTCAGTTCCAAATGCTTCGATGCCATAGCATACCAAACTATTATTCACACTCATACAAACGCTCGTGCTGGCATCTACTTTGCTGATTTCTTCCATCGCCAAAACGTAGCTGATCGTATCCAATCCTGCACCACCATATTTGGGTGAAACCATCATTCCAAGAAATCCCAGATCAGCTAATTTCATTACCTGCTCATAAGGGAATTTTTGGTGCTCATCACGTTCTATAACACCGGGTAAACATTCAGTATTGGCAAAATCTCGTGCTGCCTGTTTGATCATCAATTGTTCTTCTGATAAAGTAAAATCCATAACTATTTTTTATTGGTGCAAAAGTAAGTTAATCCGATGAGGTGCTAAGGAGCAGATATGTATATACGATAAATCAAAGGGCTTTATAATCGAATGAACAAAACAATAAAAATTCTTTTTCCAATTTCATTAAAATAAAAAGGATATAGACAATCCTGAAATTGAAAAGCAGCTTCACAACAAAAAACCAGATTTCCGGCTCTTTCTATAAATAAGAATCTTTGTTATTTATTCGTTCACTGCATTCTAAAAATACAGATTCTGAGACTAATTCATTCGGTAATTGGGACATCGCTTAACGCCACATTACCTAATTGACTTAACTTCGCGCAAAATTTTTTAAAAGTGCTAATGCAGGCGGAAGTAAATACAAAAATTATCAACGAAATAAAGAAGCGAAGAACATTTGCGATCATCTCACATCCAGATGCCGGAAAAACTACCCTGACAGAAAAATTTTTATTATTTGGGGGTGCCATTCAAACTGCAGGCGCAGTAAAAAGTAATAAAATAAAGAAACATGCAACTTCTGATTTTATGGATATTGAGCGGCAACGGGGAATTTCTGTGGCAACTTCCGTAATGAGTTTTGAGTATAAAAATATTCTGATAAACCTTCTGGATACACCGGGCCACAAGGACTTTGCAGAAGATACGTACCGGACTTTAACCGCGGTGGATAGCGTGGTTTTGGTGATAGATTCTGTGAAAGGCGTTGAAGAACAAACAAAAAGGTTGATGGAAGTATGCAGAATGCGCGATACGCCGGTGATTGTTTTTGTAAATAAATTGGATCGTGATGGGAAAAATCCTTTTGATCTTTTGGATGAAATAGAATCAGAATTGAAAATTCAATTACATCCTTTAAGTTGGCCGATAGGTATGGGGAAAGAATTTAAAGGGGTTTACAATTTATTTGAGAAAAGTCTCCTTTTATTTAACCCGAATCAAAAAACAACTGAAGAAGACCTTCCAATTGAAAATATTAATGATGAAATTGTAGAACAAAAACTGGGTGCAAAAGATGCAGCACGCTTGAGAGAAGATGTAGAATTATTAGAAGGTGTTTATGAAAAATTTGATCAGCAGCCTTATTTGGAAGGGAAGATTGCTCCGGTTTTTTTTGGAAGCGCTATTAATAATTTTGGTGTAAAAGAATTGTTGGAAACATTTATACAAATAGCCCCGTTACCACAGCAAAGAGCCGTGACGACGCGTGTTGTAGAGCCTGATGAAAATAAATTCAGTGGATTTATTTTTAAAATTCATGCTAATCTTGATCCGCGGCACCGCGATAGAATTGCCTTTCTTAGAGTATGTGCCGGAAAGTTTGAGCGCAATAAATATTTTCATCATGTGCGCCTGAGCAAGAACGTCAGGTTCAGCAACCCTTATACTTTTTTAGCAAGGGACAAAGACATTATTGAATCTGCCTACCCCGGCGATGTAGTGGGCTTATTTGACACAGGAAACTTTAAAATCGGTGATACACTTACTGAAGGAGAAGACTTTTATTTCACCGGGATTCCTTCTTTCTCTCCCGAAATATTCAAAGAAGTTGTCAATAAAGACCCGATGAAAACCAAGCAACTTGAAAAAGGATTGTTGCAACTAACAGACGAAGGTGTGGCACAATTATTTACCCAGTTTGGAGGCAATAAAAAAATAATTGGTTGTGTCGGAGAATTGCAATTCGAGGTCATTCAATACCGCCTCCTTCATGAATATGGCGCATCAGTACAACTTAATTCCCTTTCTTATTACAAAGCTTGTTGGATCACTTCAAAAGATCAAAAGAAGTTAGATGAATTTATAAAATTCAAATCAGGTAATATCGCTAAGGATAAGGATGGGCTTCTTGTTTATCTTGCTCAAAGCGAATGGTTTCTAAACACCGAACGAACTAATAATCCCGATATTGAATTTCATTTTACGAGTGAGATAAATAAATAGAAACACCAATCCTTTTACAAAAAAGGTGGTGTATTTTTTTTTGTAATCCCTCTTCCAGAACACAGAAAATAATTTCGTTTATGCATCACCGTTATTCGCCCCGGTTGATCGCTAAAAATACTTTTTTGAAACAATCAGCGGATGTATTTCCATTTTCATTTTTTGTAGAATCTGACTCGTAATATTCTCTGAGAAAAAAATCGTTACGGTTCCAGATTGTCTGTAAGATTCCCTGCAAACGTTCTTTCATTTCCTGAGTAGATTGGCGCCGAAATTTATACATATCTTCTACCTGATTAACCCCCGCCTCTGAATTTTTAAATGGGCAGCTCATCACTTTAAAACCTTTCATGGCAAAATAAACGGCAGTTTGATCGGGTCTATCGTAATGCCAATCGCAAATAATTACATCTTTTGGAATCATATCTATCGCTCTGTAAGTATTATTCTTACTGGCCTCCCACTCTCCCAACCCGGTTGTTTTTCCATCTAATAAGCGATCACCCCAAATCCATAATAGCCTTCCTTTTTCTGCAAGATGATTTCTGATCAGTGTTACTTCATCTGCAAATAATTCGGAAGGATCATGGCCACCACAACGTGGGCATTTGTCTTCGCCAATATAAAATACTTCATCCATTCCCGCATGAAAGGCATTAGTTTCAAAAACATCACATATTTCATCGATCAAAGTAAAAACAATATCATGTAATCCGGGATAAAGCGGGCAATAGCTTTTGCAATATAAATTATCAGCATTCGGCCATTCATATTTTAAAGGCATTTTCACCCAAGGTGTTTCATCAAACTGAGGATAGACAATTAATAGTTTATCAGGATGGTTTGCCCACGACTGATGTCCCAATAAATTGATTTGTGGAATGATTTGAATACCAGATGCTTTACAGGCACGCACTATCTTTTTTACATCTTTTTTTGATAATGCAAAACTGTCAATAAGTTCCGGATGGCTTTTAAACTGATAATGATAATCTACCCGAAGGATCAACGTATTTACATGGCGTGGAGCCAGTTCTTTTGTAATAAATGTAGCAAACGAATCGACGCCTGTTGGCCGTGGAGCAGCAATTGCAAAGCCGCGTACAGGCAGCGTATCAGCGATATTCTGCAATTGTTGAAAAGAAGCGCTTCCTGCTACATTTACCGAAAGAATTACAGAAACAGCCATCAAGATTATCCTCATTTTTTTCATAACAGTCTCATTTTTTTTTAAAGTTATTTCCAGATTCCTTCTATGGCTTTCACTTGCTTATTTCCCGAAGTGGATAAATTATACATTCCTTCGACTGTACGCAACACATTGTAATGATTAATAGAATCTTTGCTCAGCCCAGGTTTTACAGACTCACCGACAAAAATAGTTGCAATGTGGTTATGCACCGTATCCCCATTCTGGTCTTCATCAAATGTTAATATAAGCAGGCTATTATGTGTCTTAGCCCATTGCACATAAGCAGAAATATGGTCTTTCAACCATTGATCAGCACGTTTGATAGCCGCTGTATCTCCGTCCAGGTCTATGTTGTGCATATCGTTTCCCTCATTTGGAATAACAAAAGCAACGGTTGGTAATTGATTGAAATCAGATGGAAAATTAGTAAACGGTTGGTTTGTGGAATCTGCTAAACCGTTTTCTTTATTGCCTTGCCAATCTACCCAGGGAGCATGTTTCCTCGCATAATCGTAACCTTCATTTACCTGGTAGCTACATTCCTGAAAACCCATTATGGGTAATGTTTCTGAATAGCCTTTAAAAGTATATCCAGCTTTCATGAGCGCTGCGCCTAGGTTTGGAGTAGTGTAGGGCTCTTTTCCAAACAAACATTCATCTCCATCTACATTTTGAGTACTTCCGGAAAAGAGCGCGAGGTAATTAGGCTGGCTGGGATGAGTGACTGCTGAAGAATTGGTAAAAAGCGCTCCTTCTCTAGCAAGCTGATTAATATAAGGCGCGTTTTCTGAGCCAATGATCTGATCGTATCCATGGTTTTCTTCCATCACAATTAAAACATGGTCGGGCTTTGGTAAAATTATTTTTGATTTACAGAAAGCAAAAAAGAAAATGGTAGTAAGCAAAGAAATAACGAAAAAACTGGTTTTGTTCATAACTGGATTTTTTAAAAAGTTATTTTATAATTCGAAAGTTTGTTGGTCATAATAAAGAGCTGCCGCCCCAAGAACTCCGGAATTTACCAGGTCGGAAATTTCCAAATGAAAATGTTCAAGTGTATTTGAATAAACATAAGTACGGATTTGATCCCACATTGTTCTTTCAAAAAAAGAATACGATTTGCTGATTGATCCGCCAAGAATAATTAATTCCGGACTATAGGTGTAAAGGATCATTTTGATAGCATTGCCGATATGCGTTCCCAATTCTTCTAAAATCGTTATGGATAACGGATCGCCAGATTGCGCTTTTTGAAAAACGATTTCACCATCTGTTTGATAACAATTCGCGAAGAACTGCCCACTGGCATAATACTCATAATTTTTATCAAGATAATCTACATTTCCAAACTCACCGGCACCGGTATTTAGACCAGGATATAGTTTGTCATTAATAATAATTCCTGCACCCATACCGGTACCAATCGTTAATCCTATCAACGAATGCACTTGTTGTCCTTTGCCAAAATATTTTTCACCAAGGCAAAAACAATTGGCATCATTATTTATCAAAACCGGAAGATGATATTTTTCTTCCATGATTTTTTTTAGCTCCACAACTTTCCATGAAGGAATATTCTGAACATCATAAACAATTCCCTTTTCTATATCAACAACGCTGGGTACGCCTATGCCGATGGCTTTAATTTTTTCGTCAATTAAAGGATTTATTAAATGATAAATTACCGTCAAAACTTCGTCCACAGAACCACTTGCAGGAATTCGCACAGAACCGATATTCATTAAGTGTCTTTCTGACACAATGCCTGCACGGACATGAGTACCTCCAAGATCAATGCCTATAATGTCTGTGCTTTTCATGGCTTGAGGATTTAAATATCAGTATAAGATTTTATTATCAGCCTTATGGCTGCTGCCTCCCAATGGTTTTATTTTTAATAATAGGTTTTGCCCAAAAACCAACACTCAAAATATATCCAAGTGTTACATACAAAAACAACATTCCGGTGCGCAATCCAAAATGATCGCCGATTGCACCAATAATCAATGGAATAACCGCGCCGCCAATAATTCCGGTCAATAAAATTCCGGAGAATGCTCCCTGGTGCTCTTCCAGAGAATTTAATGCTAAAGAAAAAATGATTGGATACATTACGGATGCGAAAAATCCAACAATTGGAAAAGCAAATAATGCCACCCGATCATTGTTTGTAAATAAAGCAACACTCAAAGAAATAATTGCAAGAACCGTAAAGCTAATTAGCACTTTGCTGCTATCCATTATCTTTAATAAAAATAATCCCAACACCCCGCCCGCAGTCATTAATCCCCAGAAATAGGCGACAGTACTGGCTCCCGTCTTTTGAGGGTCATAATGATGGTACTCATATAAAAATTGAGAAATCCAATTTGCAACTCCCTGTTCGGTGCCAACATAACAAAACATGGCTATAAAAAAAAGAATAACGATTGGCTTTTTTAAAAGATCCAAATGAACTTTCAAAGCGCCTGCTTTTTCATCTTTGCTCAGGATCACTTTTGGAAAACGTGATACAATAATAACAATGAACATTATCAAACTAACCACAGTGAATAGCCAATAAAGTGAGATCCAGGGAAGATTTGAGGGAACAATAGAAGCAAAAATTTTCTGTACCTGGTCAATATCTCCTTTATTGGCCAGGTTAACTACCAGATAGGAATATACATGTGGGCTGATGAAAGAGGCGGCACCAAAAATCAGTTGCGCCAATACAGAATTAAATGCATAATTCTCTTCGCCGCCAGAAGTACGAAGTAATGGATTAATAACTACCTGTAACATTGCCATGCCGCATCCTATCAAAAATAATGAGATTATGTAACTTTGATAATTGGGAAATAACACAAGTAAAAAAGAACCAAGAAAAGAAACCACGAATGCAAAAACCATTATTTTCTTTTCTTTATATTTTTCATTGAGAATACCCGCGGGAATCGACATCACTCCATAAGCAATAAAAAAAGCAAAGGGCAAAATAGCTACCTCTGTTAAGCTAAGATGAAAGCCGGCTTTGATATCCGGAATTAAAGCTCCTATAATATTAGTCAAAAAAGAGATTGCGAAAAATGTGAGCATAATCAAAAAAACGATATAATAATTTCTCTTTTTTGTAATGGGAGTTGCCATAATTTCTTTTTAAAAATGATAAAGAATTTTATTGTTATTCAAAGTTGCTAATTTTTATTTCTTATAAGAAATCGATAGAAATCAAAATCGTTTATACATAACCGTTACATCAAAATTAATCAGTAAACAAACAAATAACCCGAATTTCCATTCCTGTAAATAAATTTCGGTTATACAAAACCGTTATATCCTTTCAAATTCTAATCTGATTTTTCATTCTCCATCCAGACAGGTTTTGTTTGTGAATTATGTTCTGCCCCAATGATGTCTTTATACAACTCTGGTTTTCTTGCATTTTTATAACGCCAGCCTCCCGAAAGTTTTAATTTATCATCTGTGATTATGGCGACTGCAACTTCATCCTTAAAACTTTTGATTTCAACAAGTACATCTCCGTAAGGATCCAGGATCAGCGAGTTTCCATTTTTAAGTTGATCACCATCATATCCAATAGGATTTGTAAAAACATAATAAACTCCGTTGTCATAAGCCCGTGCCGGAAGCCAGCGCATGAGCCATTGACGGCCTTTTGGACCATCAAATTCCATTCTGAGGGGAGCCGGATCAATTTCTCTATTTTGCCAGAGTGCATCATCAACAAACCCCCTGCCAGGCATAGAAGAGGGCGTGCACATGGTAACATGTGGAGCAAAAATAATTTCAGCGCCTATCAAAGAAGTGGCTCTTACATTTTCTACTACGTTGTTGTCATAGCAAATGAGAATTCCACATTTCCATCCCTTGATATCAAAGACAACATATTCATTTCCCGGAGAAAAATATTTACTGATGAATGGATGTATCTTACTAAATTTCGCAAGCAATCCTGTTTTATCCACGCAGATATAAGTATTAAAAAGCTGATAGTTTTTTAATTCGACCAACCCCGCTAATACAGTGATATCATACTTCGCAGCGATTTCAACTAATTTTTGCGTACTTTTTCCATCAGGTATATTTTCTGCTAAATCTTTTACCTGCTGCCTGTTTAGATCTTTAAAAAATGTATAAGCAGTTATAGACATTTCGTGAAAACTAATTATTTCTGCGCCAGCATCTTTTGCCTTAGATGTCAATATATCAATTACAGAAAGATTGTATTCCTTATCGCCATCTTTTGGCTGAAATTGAGCAACTGCAACTTTTAATGTTTTCATCTAAATGTTCAATTGTTGTTGGTGAATCCAAACGCTCTAACAAACTACAAACTTTGAAAAATGAAGTATAGACTAAAATTTATTCTACATTCCATCCTCCAACAGTCACTCTTGCATTTTGTCCTTTAAGATCGGAACTATGACAGGAAACAGACACGGTCCTTTCTTCGCCAGGCAAAAGAGTAAAATAATTTTCGTTCCAAAATACCGGAACAACAGATTCATTTGTTCCTCCTTTTTTTAAATCCAAATAGACCATGAAAGCAAGATGGGACGTGGGATTTTTTACTTTTACAGTTACTTCTGTTTCGCCTCCCTTCTTTACAATTGTTTCACTTGTGTGCAATTTTATCATTGGAAGTTTTTCTAATAAAGTAAGGTCGGCATATTGCGATTGCGGCGTTATCCACCAGGTACTATTCTTTTCATTAAGACTATCCTTTTGTGTTGATAAAACATAAAAATTGGTGCTCAATAAATGACGCTGTTGATCAAACAATCTTAAATCAAGAAAAAAAGTTTTACTCAAATTCAGATTATCAGGCAAAGTAAAAACCGATTTGGTTTCTTGTGAAGCGAGATCTGCAACAGGAATTGTTTTCTTTAAAATGGATTTTGAATTAAAATCAAGCACGTTTATTTCTGCAGAAAGCTCATTGGATTTTTTCCCGGTATTATTCATTACATCTACCGCGTTGTGTCCGTAATTATAAGATATATGCAAAGGTTCATTCGCAATTCTTGCTCCATAAAAAGCTCCGGTCGGCAATAAATAATAATCATACAGTTGCCACCAAAGCTTTGGCCACGATGCGTTGTACATCCATTGAATAATTCCCGTGGCTTTAAAGCGGTTGGCTTCAAAAGCTTCAAACATGGCACGCATTCCTTCGTAATTAAGGTATTGGGCTTTGCGTAAATAATCTGTTAGATCATTCGCCTTCCCAAGTCTTTGATCCATGGCATTATTATAAGCGGTGAGATTGTGAAAATTTCCCCGCGCTGCATGATACAACCAGGAACTTCCAATCGGCCATAGAGAATCTTTTGGAATCATTTTTTGTAAACTTTCAAGAACAGGAATCTGCGGCCCTGGGCCGGTTTCGGTATTGAAACCAAATGCACCTCCGTAAGATGTGTCAATGTACCAATAATCCGGTGGAACATAGTCATATGGTCCGCGCATTTTCATTCCTGTTTTGCCGGTAATCTCGCTCCTCCATTCTTTGGCAGATTGGGCGTAAGGCCGGGTAGTATCTTCCTGGCTCAAAATATTCAAATATTTCTGTTCCAGTTCCGGCCTTGGCCACTTATCGCTTCCATAAAGCCATAAAAAAATACTCGGATGATTTCTCAACCAAACGATCTGGTCATGCCATGATTTTGCCGCAATATCTATTTGTTCCGGCGTTATGATGGATCCATATTTATCTTCTGCTGTTCCGCCAAAAATCCCTTTCCATTCCCATTGGCAACTAAATCCCACCATCAATAAAATTCCTTTCTCATCACACAAATCATAAAGGTGTTCATTTCCGCCCCAAAAACCTTCCATGCGAAGAGCATTAAAATTCATGTGAACGGCATAATCAATTCCTGCGCGTTCATAAGCTGGCGTGGCATTTAGCAACATCGGATCTGTCCATCCTCCACCCTGTCTCTTATAC
>JBEPVG010000006.1:0-19061 GCA_041691175.1 Chitinophagaceae bacterium | reverse complement strand
ATCAAGATGAAACACCATTCTTATTTGTGTAGCCGAAATGGGAATTACTAAAATATCATTCGCCTTAAACGCTTCCGTGAGGGATTTGGCAGTATAATTTCCCTTTACTCCAAAAATTATAATGTTTGTTTCCACAGGCATTATGTCGCCGGTGAATTCTTTTTTTAATAAGGCCTCTTCAATTTGTTTTGCATGTCGATGGTCCAACGCTAGGCGTTCAACGTTATTTTCCAACGCATAAATTCCGGCAGCGGCCAGATATCCTGCCTGTCTCATTCCACCTCCAAAAACTTTTCGTACCCGCCTGGCATTTTGAATAAAATCATGATCGCCTAATAAAACACTTCCAACCGGAGCACCCAATCCTTTACTTAAACAAATGGAAATGCTATCAAAAATATGTCCGTATTCTTTTGGATCTTCACCCTTTGCAACAATCGCATTGAACAACCTGGCGCCATCTAAATGTAGCTTCAAATTATTTTCAAGGCAGATCTCCTTAATCTCCTGTATATCAGATAATTCATAACAACTTCCACCGCCACGATTGGCGCTATTTTCGAGACTTACTAATTGTGTTTTTGCCTTATGAATATCATTTGGATTGATCGCTTCAGAAACCTGGGCAGCTTTTATTCTTCCTCGGTCTCCTTCAACCGCTTTAACCTGGCAACCGGAATTGAAAGCGATTCCTCCGCCTTCATAAATATAGATATGACTCATTTTCTCACAGATCACTTCACCGCCGGGTTGAGTATGGCATTTCATGGCGATCTGATTAGTCATGGTTCCACTTGCACAAAAAATCCCTGATTCCATTCCGAATTTTTCAGCCAGCATTGCCTGCAATTTATTTACTGTCGGGTCTTCATTATAAACATCATCTCCAACCTCGGCTTCAAACATAGCTTGCAGCATTCCGGAAGTAGGTTTGGTAAATGTGTCAGAACGATATTCTATCATGCAGCAAAATTATAATTTTAATTATGGCTGTTTGAATAATATTTAGAAAGAAATAAATTCGATGTGAGAGGAGAATTTCTTTTTATCTTTTGATGCAGAATGAGAATGATAGATCTAAATTGTCACAGTTATTTATTAGATTAGTGAGCAGGTTTTTCAATTCCTATTCCCAATTTTTCTAAATATTCTACGCCGTCTTTAGTTACGTGAACACAATGCAACAATTTATTTTCCACGAATTGTTTTTTAATCTCTATAAGTCCTCTTTTAAATAAAGGAGCAACTGCATAACTCATATCTTCCATTGTACAAGGCTTTTCTGAAAATTCACGCAATTCTGTTTGCCGGCATTGTTTTAATTTTTGGATCATAGACTCGGAAAGGGGGCGAAAATACTTCATAACATCTTTTTTAGGATTGTAGCGACTTTCAGGGCAACTTCTTTTTGGATTACTACAATTTTGCTGCCATTAAATTTTGATTGAAAATGATTTTCAAAAGGGAAAGGTTTTTAAAAAACAAAATCCGGATTTTAAAAATGGTAACGTTAGAAATAAATTTCTTGAAATATCTTCTTCAAAAATGAAATTTTGATTTCTGTGTATCCAAATCCTCAAACAAACATGGAAGTGTAGAAAATTTTATAACCGGATTCCCCTGCTTTTTAAACAATCTTAAATAAATGCTTTTGAAAAATTAATTCTCCTGTTGATTTATTATAGCTCAATCGCTCTGCCATTGGCTTAAACTGAGAACAGATAGTAAAAAATATGGCATGTTTTTGAATCTACTTTTACTACAAATATTAATCACAAACACTTAAAACATTAATTATGAAAACATCCCCAAAATCAGGAAAAAACAATCAAATCGCAGAAGGTCTTAAAGATTTATTTGTAGATGAATTAAAAGACATTTATTGGGCAGAGAAAGCTTTGACAAAAGCAATTCCGAAAATGATTAAAAAAGCAACCTCACAAGAGTTGATAAGTGCTTTGGAAGATCATTTACAGGTTACAAAAGGTCATGTAGAAAGATGTGAAAAAGTTTTTGACATCTTGGGTATGCCTGCACGAGCCAAGAAATGCGAAGCGATGGAAGGTCTTACAAAAGAAGCCGAAGAAATTATGGAAAGCACAGAAGAAGGTGTTGTAAGAGATGCAGGAATTATTTCTGCGGCGCAAAAAGTAGAACATTATGAAATCGCTACTTATGGTACTTTATGTGCTTTTGCTAAAACATTGGGCGAGAATGAGATTGCAGATTTATTGCAAAAAACATTAAAGGAAGAAAGAGAGGCAGATGATACCTTAACCCAGGTTGCAGAATCATCCGTAAATGAAGAAGCTATGCAGGCAGAGAACGCTTGAATAGAGTAAGTGTGCAAGAATAATTATCAGTAAAATGGGCTTCTACTTTTAAATAGAAGCCCATTTTTATTAAAGTTTGTAAACCCCAAATCTAACAGTGAACATGTCCTAAAAGCATATAAATAATAAAAAAAACAACGATTGTACCAAGGCAGCCGCCACCAAGTTTTTTTGCGCCGTAGCCGGCGATTAAGGCTCTTACTAATTTATTCATTTTTGAGATTTTGTTTTAAATAAAAAATAAAATTCGATTTTTAAATATAGAACATGTTAAGCAAAAAATAAACCAATTATATTTTCCAATCAACAATTTCATTTGTCCAATCTTCTTTATAAGATGTGGATATTTTGATATAATTATCAGTGAAGCCATCCATCATTCCATTTTTATTTTTTCCTTCAAATAAAACTTTTCTTGTTTCACCGGAATGTTTATTGATGAAGTGTTGCATTTTTTTATAAGATAAAGAGCGCAAAATTTTTGTGCGATCCTGACGAATATTTAACCCTACAACTGGTTTAAGATTTAGGGCAAAAGTACCGGCTCTTTCTGAGTAAGTAAATACATGAAAATAAGAAACATCAAGCGCTGTTAAAAAATCAACGGTCTCTTTGAAATCCCCGTCAGTTTCACCCGCAAATCCAGTAATAACGTCTACTCCAATGCAACAGTCCGGAATTAATTTATTAATCATTTCTATTTTTTCTGCATATAATTCTCTTACATAACGTCTGCGCATCAGCCCCAGAATTTTGTTGCTTCCACTTTGTAAAGGGATATGAAAATGAGGCATTATTTTTTTACTCTTTGCAACCAGTTCAATAATTTCTTCAGTCAATAAATTGGGTTCAATAGACGAAATCCGGTAACGGTTTACTCCATTAAAATTTTCAATTTCTTTTAATAATGAATGGAAATTTTCGCCTGTTTTTATTCCGCTTCCATTCTTTCCAAAATCTCCAAGATTAATTCCAGTCAACACAATCTCTTTTACGCCGGCGCTTTTAATTTTTTCTATTTCTGATAAAATATTTGTTGTAGTATTACTTCTGCTTTTTCCGCGCGCCAATGGAATGGTACAAAACGAGCAATTATAATCGCAGCCATCCTGTACTTTCAAAAAGGTTCTTGTCCTGCTGTTTAAAGAAAATGAAGAATGAAAACCTTCCACATCCTCTATTTCACAACTACAGATTTTTGCACTGTCACCATGCGTTAATTCTTTTAAATGTTCGGTAATATTAAATTTTTCAGAAGCGCCCAAAACAAGATCAACACCAGGAATTTCTGCAATTTCTTTTGGTTTTAGTTGCGCATAACAGCCAATAATTACCACCATCGATTCCGGAGATTGGCGCTGAACTCTGCGAACTAACTGACGGCATTCTTTATCCGCATTTTCTGTAACAGAACATGTATTAATTACATAAACATCGGCTTGATCAGTAAATTCTTTTTTTATAAACCCATCAGCTTGCAGCAATCTTTCAATAGCTGAGGTTTCTGAATAATTTAATTTGCAACCCAAAGTGTGCAGCGCGACTGTTCTTCCGTTTTCCATAAAGCAAAAATAACCAATCCGGTTTTAAAGATTTAGGAGAAATAAAAATCATCGAAATTTGTTGATTTGCTGCATCCTAAAACCCAGGGTATATTTTTTTGCCGCAAATAGATACTGGTTTCCTTCATTTTGGAGAAGCGCATAAAATAGCAAATTAGGACGGGGGTTGCGAGATATTTACTTTTTTTTCGCGGCCTTCTTAGGTGCAGCTTTTTTTGAAGTACTTTTTTTCTTGCCCACAGCTTTTTTATCAAACGCTTTTGGATCCTGTTGTAGAATTATTTTCTTTACATTTTCCAATTGTAAATCCCCTAATTCTTCAGGCGTATATTTTCCACCGCCGGGTTTGCTGCCAAGTTTCAACATTTTTTTACCAGAACGAATAAACGGTCCCCATCTTCCATTTTCAATTGCGATCTTTTCTTCGGGCCATTGTTTTATAAAACGATTTGCTTCTTTATCAATCTTTTTTATAATCAGCTCGTTACAATCGTTTGGGGTAAGATGATCAAAATTATAGGCTCTCGGAATATTGATGAAAAGGTCATTCCATTTTATAAAAGGGCCAAAGCGCCCTTTGCCTTTTGTGATCGGTTTTTCGTCGTAAAAGCCTATGGGCGCGTCTTCTACCTGTTTGGCTTTGATTATTTCTATAGCTCTTGGAAGGTCAATTTCTGTAGGTTCTTCACCTTTCGGAATTGAAATAAATTGTTCCCCTGATTTTATGTAAGGTCCAAATCTCCCCACATTTACGGTAATTTCTTTTCCTTCGTATTCTCCCAAATTTAATGGTAGTTTAAATAATTCCATCGCTTCCTCCTGCGTAATCGTTTCGATACTCTGCGTTGCTTTTAATTTTGCAAAACGGGGCTTTTCTTCGTCCTCTGCATTTCCAATTTGCACCATTGGACCATATCTTCCCATTCGCGCAATTACGGGTTTTCCACTCTCCGGATCTGTGCCTAATTCACGCTCACCTTTTGCCCGCTCTGCATTCTCCAGAGTATGTTCTACCGAATCATGAAATGGTTTATAAAAATCGCCGACCATTTTATTCCATTGCAAATTCCCTTCAGCAATCTTATCAAATTCTTCTTCAATATTTGCGGTGAAAGAATAATCCATTACTTTATCAAAATGCTGATTCAAAAAATCTGTCACCACCAGGCCAAGATCTGTTGGGAAAAGTTTTCCTTTCTCCGCGCCGGTATTTTCTGTTATTTTTATTTTATTAATGGCATTTTCTTTAGAAAGTTTCACAATTCTGATGTCACGTTGTATTCCTTCTTTATCTCTTTTTTCTACATAGCTTCTCTTTATAATTGTACTGATTGTAGGCGCATAAGTACTTGGTCGGCCAATTCCTAATTCTTCTAATTTTTTTACCAAAGAGGCTTCCGTGTATCTTGCAGCGTGACGGGTAAATCTTTCTGTGGCTGTCATTTCTTCAAATTCCAAATCTTGGTTTACAGATAATGGAGGAAGTCTGCTTTCGCTTCCAAATCCAGTACTTTCAGCATCCTCATCATCATTACCTTCATTATAAATTTTTAAGAATCCATCAAATTTCAGTACTTCGCCGTTTGCTGTTAACTCATCCTGGACAGTACTTATTTTTATTTTGGCAGTAGTTTTTTCAAGAATAGCATCACTCATCTGGCTCGCAATTGTGCGTTTCCAAATCAGTTCGTAAAGCCTGGAAGTTTCCACATCATGAATCCTGTTTTCACTCATGTCTGTCGGACGAATCGCTTCATGCGCTTCCTGTGCGCTTTCATTTTTATTTTTAAAATTGCGCAATTGCAAATACCGCTCACCATAGTTTTTGAGCACCTCATTTTTTATTTGTTCTTTGGCGGTCAGGCTCAGGTTTACACTATCTGTACGCATATAGGTAATTTTCCCGCTTTCATATAATTTTTGTGCAATAATCATGGTTTTACTCACACCATATCCTAATTTTCTGCTCGCTTCCTGCTGCAATGTTGAAGTGGTGAAAGGTGCCGCAGATGTCCGTCTGGCAGGCTTTACAATAATTTCCTTTACGGTATAATTTGCATTTTTACATTTGGATAAAAAATCTTCAGCAGCCTCAATCGTTCTCGTTCCTCCGTCTTCTGCTTTGAATGAAATTTTTTTTCCAGACGCATCGGTTGCCGCCAAAAATGCTTCAATTTTAAAACTGCTTGTGGGAATAAACTGATTGATTTCTCTTTCTCTTTCAGCGATCAATTTTACCGCTACGCTTTGTATTCTTCCCGCACTCAGACCACCTTTCATTCCAATTTTTTTCCACAATACGGGCGAAAGTTCGAAGCCAACAAGCCTGTCTAAAATTCTTCTGGCCTGTTGAGAATTCACAAGGTTCATGTCGATCAATCTCGGATTTTGCACTGCTGCATTAATTGCTGGTTTGGTTATTTCATGAAACACAATTCGCTTGGTCGTTTTTACATCAAGGCCTAAAACCTGCGCCAGATGCCAACTAATACTTTCTCCTTCACGGTCCTCATCCGACGCGAGCCAAACTGTTTCAGCATTTTTTGCAAATTGTTTCAATTCTTTTACGACCTTGAGCTTTTCATCCGGCACTTTATATCGTGGAGCGAAATTGTTATTAATATCAATACCCATATCATCTTTTTCTAGATCGCGGATATGTCCATAAGAACTCTTTACTTCAAAATCGCTGCCCAATATTTTTTCAATCGTTTTAGCTTTTGCAGGAGACTCAACTATCAATAAATTTTTTGCCATAATAATCTTTGTTTTTCCAATTCTTTACTGAATCTTATTCACCGCATTTCCTAATTTCGGAAAATTTTATGTGGTTGCAATATTAGTTTAAAAATTAAAAATGAAATTTTAAATAGAAAATTTGTTTTGTAAAATGCGTTTTCTATCTTCGTGATTCCCCCTTTAAGTTAACAATTTTAAGCTTTTATGTATTCTTATTTCGAACGAAGGATATTTAAACAGCTGGATAAATAACCTATGCTAAAGTATTTTTTATAGAATAAAAGCGTTATATTATTTATTAAATCGCTAACCGATAAAATTATTTTAGTTTTTAAAAAGAATTAAATGAAAGTTGTATTGCTGGGCTCGGGAAACACTGCTTCTGTTTTATGCGAAGTGATTGTAAAAGCAGGTCATGATATTGTTCAAATTGCCAGCCGGAATGAAGAACATGCGAGGGCGCTTGCTTTGATGCATAATGCGAAAGCTGCAACTTTAACTGTTCCTCATTTTGCTGAAGCTGACATTTATATTATCGCTTTGCATGATGCCGCTCTTGACCACATTGAAAATATTCCGGCGCTGAAGAATAAATTAGTGGTTCATACCGCAGGTGCAGTTTCTTTAAATTCTTTGAAAGATTGTTCAGCTACTTATGGTGTTTTATATCCACTGCAAACCCTTTCAAAATTCAGTGATCATATTCCTGAAATTCCATTTTTAGTGGACGGGAATAACCAGGAAACGTTGCACCGGATTTTGGGTTTTGCAAAAACGCTTTCCAAAAAGGTGATTGAAGCTAATGACACCGAAAGATTGAATTATCATGTGGCGGCAGTGTTTGTCAGCAATTTTACAAATCACATGTATGCGCTTGCAGAAATATTTTGTGGGCAGGAGAGATTGGATTTTAAAACATTGATGCCCTTGATCGAAGAAACTAATCTCAGAGCAAAAGAGATCTCTCCGTTTCTTACCCAAACCGGCCCGGCAATTAGGGATGACATTTACACGCTAAACCGGCACCTTCAGGCACTTTCAGTCCATCCCGACCTTAAAAATATCTATCTGAAACTTTCAGAAAGTATCATCAAATTTCATGGGAAACGGTGATTCAAATTAATTATTCCTTAAAAGTAAACTTTGCAGATAAGAGACTCAGTAGATTCTAAAAATAAAAATTCTAATTATTTGTTTGTTTACTATCCGTAAAATTGATTCTTCAATTTCCTATAGCTATATTTGAAAAATACTTTTAAAAAAACAAAGCTGTATTAATATCTTATCTCTAAATTTTTATAAATCAAAATGCAAATCCTGTCCCGCTTTAAATTGATAAAAACTTTTGCATTTGATATGGACGGAGTTCTTACAGATGGAAACATTATTGTTGATGCGAACAATAATTGGCTTCGCCAGATGTATATCCGGGATGGTTATGCGCTGCAAGTAGCTGCCAGGGAAGGTTTTAATGTAATCGTAATTTCCGGAAGCAATTCATCGTTTGTACATCACCGTTTGAATAAGCTCGGTGTGAAGGATGTTTTTATGGATGTGAAAAACAAAGAAGACTTTTTAACAAAGTTCATTGCTGAAAGAAAAATTTCTTTTAGTGAAATGCTTTTTATGGGTGATGACATCCCTGATTATTCTTGTATGAAATTGGCTGCAATCAGTGCATGTCCTGCCGATGCAGCTTTTGAAATTAAAGAGATGGCTTCGTATATTTCTCCATTCGTCGGAGGACGCGGATGTGTAAGAGATGTGATTGAAAAAGTTTTAAAACTTAATAATAAATGGACATTAAATAATAATATTACCTCAACCTGATTTGTTTATTTTACAAATTTCCACATGAAGATTCTTGCCGCCTTTTTCAGACTGATCCGATGGCCCAATCTTCTTTTTATTGTACTGACGCAAATGCTTTTCAGATATTTCATATTGCCATTTGTTTACCTGCTTGCACATCCGGGATATGAAAACATCAGACTTTCCGAATCACTTTTTTATTTATTAATGCTCGCTTCGGTTTGCATTGCCGCAGCCGGATATATCATCAATGATTATTTCGATGTAAATATTGACCAGGTAAATAAATCTTCAAAAGTGATTATTGGTAAATTTATAGACAGAAGATTTGCCATTTTGCTTCATGCATTATTTTCCTTTGCAGGATTGATCTTGAGCCTGTACATTGGGTATAAACTGCAGAATGTTTTGATTCCTTTTTTTAATTTTCTTGCCATAATAATTCTTTGGTTTTATTCAAGCACATTCAAGAAAAAAATTCTGATCGGCAACATTTTAATCTCATTATTAACCGCCTGGGTAATTTTAGTATTGTCGGTTGCAGAATATCGTTTTAGAATATCTCCTCACGATGTAGTGTGGCAAAGGCTTTTAAAACTTTCAATTGTTTATGCCGGTTTTGCTTTTATCATTTCTCTCATTCGTGAGGTGATCAAAGACATGGAAGATATAGAAGGCGATCTGAAATACGGATGTAAAACAATGCCGATCGTTTGGGGCCTACCGGTGGCAAAAGTTTTTACGGGTGTCTGGATTGTAGTATTGGCCGGTGCTTTAGCGGTTATACAAATTTATGTAGTCCAACTTGGATGGTGGTTTTCTGCATTATACTCTTTGATTGCCATCATCATTCCTTTGCTTTGGGTTTTAAAAAAATTATACAAAGCAACTACTTCGGCAGAGTTTCATCAATTGAGTTCTGTGGTAAAAGGAATCATGCTTGCAGGAATTATTTCGATGTTTTTCTTTTAAACCTTTCTGATATTAATATGAACAAAATAATTTTAGCTTCGGGATCTCCGCGTCGAAAACAATTACTTGAATTGGCGGAAATTCCGTTTGAAGTGATTGTTTCTGATGTTGATGAAGGATTCCCCGCCGGTTTATCTACCTCTGAAACAGCCACGCATATTGCAGAAAACAAAGCCTTGGCGGTACAGGCTAATTTATTTCAATATAACAGTCATGCACAAACGATTATAGCTGCCGATACAGTTGTGGTTTTAGAAAATGAAATTATTGGTAAACCTAAAGACCGCGAGGATGCAATTGCAATTCTTTTAAATCTCTCCGGAAAAACGCATAAAGTGATTACAGGAGTATGTATTTTATCTTTTGAAAAAAAAATAATTTTTGCAGAAGAAACGGAAGTAGAATTTCATCCGCTTTCTGTTTCTCAAATTGAATATTATATCGACCATTATAACCCGTATGACAAAGCCGGCGCTTATGCAATCCAGGAATGGATTGGAGCGATTGGAATTAAATCTATAAAAGGAGATTTTTATAACGTAATGGGATTGCCCGTAAGCAGGGTATTGAAGGCGTTACAAAGCTTGTAACTCAATGTTCGTTGTCGAACGTTTGGTAAATCAGTACTTTTGTTCTTTAAATAATTCAATTTTTAATAAATGAAAATTCCCGAAAACAATCAAACCGTGATGCCATATTTAATCCTTGAAAATGCAGCAGGATTTATTTTGTTTACCCAAAAAGTTTTTGGCGCAAAAGAAATTTCCAAATCCATGCGAGAGGAAAATGTAATCATGCACGCAGAAATAATGATTGGCGATAGTACGATTATGTTTGCGGATGTAACTGAACAATTTAAAAGCTCTAATGCAAGCCTTTTCGTATATGTAGAAAATGCGGATGAAACTTTTAAAAAAGCGACACGTGAAGGAGCAACAATGGTAAGAGAAATTACTAATGAATCTTATGGCCGCGGTGGCGGAATAAAAGATCCTTTTGGAAATACCTGGTGGATAACTGCGGTGAAATAATTGTTAATGAGCTAAAATGATTGATGGTTCTAAGTCTACAGTAAACGAAGGAATATTGAAGATTCTCATTTAGCATATACTATTTTTCTATCTCCGGAACCTTCTTCAAAGCATCCGGTTTTATTTCCCAAACCAATGCGCTTGCACCGAGGATGGCCGCGTCTGATTCCTTTAATTCACTGAATATTAATTTCACTTTATTTTGAAAAATAGGTAAGACATTTTTTTCCATACTTTCTTTTACAGGATCGAGTAAAAGATTGCCGGCTTTGATAACTCCACCAAATAAAATAATCGCTTCAGGTGAAGAAAACATCACGAAATTAGCCAGAGCTTCGCCAAGGATTTTACCGGTAATCTGAAAAACTTCGTTGGCAATTGCATCGCCTTTTATTGCAGCTTCGTACACTCTTTTTGAAGTAATTTCTTCATGTGGAATGTTTCTCAAAAGGCTTTTTTCTCCAACTCTTTCGTCTAATATTTCTTTGGCTGTGATAGAAATCCCAGTGGCTGATGCATAAGTTTCCAAACTTCCTCTCATGCCTGTACCCCAATGCAGACGACCTCCCGGACGAATTATGGTATGACCAAGCTCTCCCGCAAATCCATCATGACCATAAATTAATTGACCGTTAGCGATAATGCCGCTTCCAACTCCGGTACCCAAAGTGATCATAATAAAATCCCTCATTCCACGCCCAGCGCCATACATTAATTCTCCAATAGCCGCTGCATTTGCATCGTTCGTTAAGGTGCAGGGTTTATTGAATCGCTCGTTAATCAATTTTGCAATCGGTAAGATTCCTTTCCAATGCAGGTTTGGCGCGTATTCTATCGTGCCGCTGTAATAATTTCCATTGGGTGCGCCAACTCCAATTCCTTTTATAAAATCTATCCCACCTATTGCATTTATAGCCGGTTGAAGATTGTCATAAAGTTCGTCAATAAACAGATTAATGTCTTTATGATTAGTGGTTTCAATATCGCCCCTGTTAGATATATCGCCGCGGTGATTTACAATTCCAAACTTAGTAGTGGTACCTCCAATATCAATTCCTATTGCATATTCTACCGGCGTTTCCATAATATTTAATTTTTTTTTGCTCAAGGAAAGAAATTTTAAAAAATGATTTCTCGTTAAAAAAATTATGCTTTAAAAAAGATAAAAATAGTTTTTCTTTTTTAATATTAGTTATTTTCTGACAAATGACAGGAATTTAAAAATTATTAATCACTGTCATCACTTATGAATCATTCAAAAAAATTCCTTCGCAGGAAAATAAAATAACCTCTCCTGTTTATTTTTTTTCTTGTTACCTCAAAGGGGTAAATAGGAATTGCGGTTATTTGTTTATTTACTACCATCTTTAAAGTGTTTTTATTATTGTGTTAACTTCATCCTCTGTCCTTGTTGAAAATTACAATTCATCTTCCATGGGAACCTGATTAAGTTACTATCGGCTACAGTTACAGCGGCGAACAAATTATAGCTTTTTGTTTTTATCTTCGGCTATTGTTTTTAATCGGAGAGGATCCAGACAAATTGTTAGCAGTAATCGTAACGGACGAAATTATGGAGAAAACAAATTCAATAAAATGAAAAAAACAGCCATAATAGTTTTAGCAATTGCGATGTCATTCTGTTTAGGTTTCGCATTTAAGACTATTACAACAAAGCAATCTAACAAACAAATACAAATGAAAAAAGTAACAGGTATTGGTGGCATTTTTTTTAAATGCAAAGACCCTCATAAGATGAATGAGTGGTATCAAACACATCTAGGTATAAATACCAGCCAGTACGGAGCCGTCTTTGAATGGCGGCACGGTGCTGATTCCTCAAAAAAAGGATTTACAACATGGAGTCCGTTTTCCGAAAAAACAAAATATTTTGAGCCTTCAACAAAAGACTTTATGATAAATTATAGAGTTGAAAATTTAGAAGCTCTGGTAGAACAACTAAAAATGGAAGGTGTAACAATTGCAGACAAAATCGAAACAGTTGAATACGGAAAGTTCGTTCACATTCTTGATGTTGAAGGAAACAAAATAGAATTGTGGGAACCAAACGACATCGAGTACGAAAAACTAGGCGAACAAATGGGAAGCAAGACAACAAAATAATGACCAATAATCATATTCTGAATGGTGAGTCTTTCAGGCTTATGATCTGCTTGTCAACTAAATAAATGATAAGTATACAGATATCAGCCCCAGTGATTCATTCTCACGGGAACACTATTTTCTAATTAGACTTTTAGCTAACCTGGTAAATCTCTCTTGATCCAGTCAGATACATTTCGTGATAGCCCTGCATTTTTTCTTTCATTTTTTTCGCTTCGTCATTTTCCTGCATGTATTTTTGAAAGCTTTGTTCATAAGCAGTTAGGCTGTCATATTTAGTAACCATTACCACTTTATTGTAGCTGCCGGTCACGTCAGTCATAATATTGACCAAATCATCGTTATCAGCCATCACTGTTTTAAAAAGTTTGGCAAACTTTGAAGCCTGGCCTGGTTTGCAAATAAAAATGTCGTCTACAATAATCATAAAAAGTTTTTAATGAATGAATTAGGAAAAGTTTGATATACTAAGTTAGAAAAGTTTTATATATCAAATATTGGCTCCCATTTTCATAAATAATAAAATAGGAATTACCTTTAATTGTTGTTTTACTGTTTAAAAATCCCCATACAATGGTCAAACCAAAATTCAATTCAGATCCATTATATTTGATTCAAATTCCCTCTACAAATAAAAACTCATACATGCATAAAATTCTCCTTCCCGTTTTAGTTCTTTTTATTTTTCAAACCACATCTGCACAGACTAAAAAAATTACCGGATTCTATGAAAAAAATGTAGAGAAACAATTAAATACTGAATCGTCATTTGATAAAAATTTGAGCGCTGAAAATATTGGCACAACGATGAAGATACTTTCTGCAAAGCCACATAATATTAGTTCTGCAGGCAGCAAAGAAAATGCAGAATATTTATTGAGCGAGTTTAAAAAATTTGGCTGGGACGCGCAGATTGAAACTTTTCATGTATTGTTCCCTACGCCAAAAACAAGAGTTTTGGAAATGACTTCGCCCACTACTTATAGTGCCTTATTAAAAGAACCGGCACTGAAAGAAGACCCTACAAGTGGCCAGGAAGGCCAGTTGCCTACTTATAATGCTTTTAGCGCGGATGGCGATGTTACCGCAGAACTTGTTTTTGTAAATTATGGTTTGCCACAGGATTATGAAGTACTTGACAAAATGGGAATTGATGTAAAGGGAAAAATTGTGATTGCAAAATATGGTCATAGCTGGCGTGGTACGAAGCCCAAAATCGCGCAGGAACATGGCGCGATTGGCTGTATCATTTACAGCGATCCGGCTGATGATGGATATTTTGCCGGAGATGTGTATCCAAAAGGTCCTTTCAAAAATGAATACGGCGTACAAAGAGGTTCGGTATTGGATATGGTTATTTATCCCGGTGATCCATTAACTCCAGGTGTTGGTGCTACAGAAGACGCAAAAAGATTGGACAGGTCACAAGCTCTAAGCCTTTTAAAGATTCCGGTTTTGCCAATCAGTTACCACGATGCGAAACCTTTACTGGAAGCTATTTCAGGGCCTAATGTTCCTCACAACTGGCAGGGCGGTTTGCCGTTTGCATATCACATTGGTCCGGGAAAAGCGAAAGTTCATTTAAAAGTTGAATTCAATTGGAATATCGTCCCATGCTATGATGTGATCGCAAAAATAAAAGGTGAAAAATTTCCTGATGAATGGGTGATCAGGGGAAATCATCAGGACGCGTGGGTAAATGGCGCGGCAGATCCAATCAGCGGATTGGCATCATTAATGGAAGAAGCAAAATCAATCGGAGCGCTTTTAAAAACTGGTTGGAAACCAGATCGCACACTTGTTTATTGCGCCTGGGATGGTGAAGAACCGGGCTTAATTGGCTCCACAGAATGGCTGGAAACCCATCAAAAAGAATTACAGCAAAAAGCAGTGATTTATATCAACTCAGATAATAATGAACGCGGTTTTTTATATGCAGAAGGATCACATGCTTTGGAACCATTAGTGGATGAAATTGCGAAAACGGTAATAGATCCGCAAACCAATGTGAGTGTCTTTGAAAGAAGAAAAGCAACTGATGTACTTCATGCCTCTAATACGGTTTCTAAAGAAAAAGTATTGGCAGAAAAAGAATTAAAACTGGACGCGATGGGTTCGGGTTCTGATTATTCTTCATTTATTCAACACGCCGGGATTCCCGCGCTGAACCTGGGTTACGGCGGAGAAGGGAATGGCGGCGAATATCACTCCATCTATGATTCTTACTACGATTTTACCACTTTTAAAGATCCTGGTTTTAAATATGAGGTATCGCTTGCTCAAACTGCCGGACGAGCCGTTCTGAGAATGGCTGGTGCTGATGTTTTACCTTTTGATTTTACTCATTTGTATAATACCATTCATGGATATGCAGAAGAATTGACAAAACTTTTAAATGATTCAAGAGAATCAACTGAGACAGAAAATAAAATAATTAATTCAGGAATTTATAAAGTGGGTGAAGATCCTACAAAGAAATTTATCGTCCCCGTTGTTAAATCGCCTGTTCCTTATCTTAACTTTTCACCTTTGCAGAATGCATTGGTTGAATTGAAAAAAAGTGCCGATAGTTTGAAAGTAGCTTTTCAAAATAAAATAAAAAATAACAGCGTAAGTATTGATTTTAATCAGGCACTTTACCATGCGGAACAACAACTACTAAATAAAAACGGCTTACCCCGGCGAATGTGGTATCAACATATCATTTATGCGCCAGGATTTTACACGGGGTACGGAGTTAAAACAATGCCAGGCATTCGCGAAGCCATTGAGCAAAGAGATTGGAAAGAAGGACAGGAACAGATTATTGTTGATGCAAAAGCGATTACGAAACTTTCCGATTATTTAAAAGAAGCAGCGTCGAAATAATTATTAAAATAACAACAGTAAAATTAAAGCATTAAAAAAGTTTGAAGCAAAATAAACATTTAGAAGTAGAAGCGCAAATGCTCATCAGAAAGCCGGTTACATTGGTCTTTCAGGCGTTCATTGATCCGGCGATCACTACCAACTTTTGGTTTACAAAATCAAGCGGACAATTGGAAACGGGCAAAACAATAACCTGGGAATGGGAAATGTATGGCATCTCAACAAATGTTTTGGTAAAGGAAATTAACTTAAATAGAAACATTATAATTGAGTGGGGAAAGCCCGCGACAGTAGTCAAGTTCGAATTTAATCCCCTGTCTGAGAATACGACTTATGTAGTGATTAAAAATTACGGATTTAAAGAAACCGGGAATGATTTGATCGCAGTTATTGTAGACAGCACGAGTGGTTTTACAACCGTTTTAGATGGAATGAAAGCGTATTTAGAGCAAAACATCAAACTTAATTTAATTGGCGACAAATTCCCCAAAGAAGTATCGCAGCATGGGAAATAATTTAATTAGACTGCCTGTTAGAAAGTGGTTTCAGAAATTAAATTTGAAAGAATAAAAAAGATGAAATTATCGCGTGATACTTTAAAAAAGATTTCCCCTCAAAATGTGATGGTTCCGAACGGAAGAATTTTTGATTTACCCGAAAAGGTTTTACAATTCGGAACAGGAATGTTGCTTCGCGGCTTGCCCGACTATTTTATTGATAAAGCAAACAGAAAAAGTATTTTCAATGGCCGCATAGTTGTAGTGAAAACCACGTCAAAAGGTGATGGAACTGCATTTGAGAAGCAGGACGGATTATATACTTTATGTGAGCGAGGAATTGTAAACGGTGAAAAAATTGAAGAAAATATTATCCATTCTTCTATCAGCCGGGTATTAATAGCACAAAAAGACTGGGGTGAAATCTTGAAATGTGCACACAATCCAGACCTTCAAATTATTATTTCAAATACGACCGAAGTCGGTATTCAATTGGTCAGTGATGATATTCGCCATTATCCGCCAGTTTCTTATCCGGGTAAATTGCTTGCATTTTTGTTTGAAAGATTTATCACTTATAATGGAAGTAAAGACAGCGGATTTGTAATTGTGCCCACAGAATTAATTTTGGAAAACGGGAAAAAACTTGAGTCAATTGTCCTGGAATTAGCACACCAAAATTCTTTGCAAGATGATTTTATTGTATGGCTTGAAAAATCAAATTACTTCTGTAATTCACTTGTAGATAGAATTGTAACCGGCATGCCTGATAAAGAAATAAAAACTGTGATTGAAAATGAATTGGGGTATACAGATGAATTATTAATTGTGAGCGAAGTTTACAGCTTATGGGCAATCGAAGGCGGTGAAAAAATAAAAGATATTTTATCATTTTCAAAAGCCGACGACGGAGTTGTAATTGAATCAAATATTGAACTTCATCGTGAATTAAAATTGCGCTTATTGAACGGAAGTCACACGATGACTTGTGGACTCGCATTTCTCGCCAATTGTGATACAGTTCAACATGCCATGGAAAACGAAAATATTTCCAGTTTTATTTGCGGTCTGATGAAAGATGAAATTGCTCCATCTATTCCTTATGAAATCGATGAAGAAACTAAACAACTTTTTATTTCTAAAGTACTCGATCGGTTTCGGAATCCACATATCAATCATCAATGGAAAAATATCACGCTTAATTACAGTTCTAAACTGCGCCTGCGCTGCATTCCGCTGATATTAAATTATTATAAAAACAATGAAGCAATTCCTCCTTTGTTTGCTTTAGGATTTGCTGCTTACCTTTATTTTATGAAAGCAGTAAAGCAAAATGGGAGTGATTTTTTTGGAGAGTTTAATGGTGAATCATATTTAATTGAAGATGAATTGGCAGAAAAGTTTTATCATTTATGGAATGAAAAGCCTGTGGATGCAATGGTAAGAGAAGTTTTAGAAAATGAATCTTTATGGAATTGTGATCTTACAAAGCTTCCGGGTTTTCAGGAAACAGTAAATCAAAATTTGAATAGCATTATAACGATTGGAATGAAAGAAATGTTGGAAAGTATTCATCCCCAAAAATTATTTTTATCCAATGAACCATAAGATAACAAAAGTTCATCCTAATGATAATGTATTGGTTGCATTGATTGATCTTTCAATAAATGAAAAAGTATGCTATAACGGTGATGAATACACGATAATGGACCGGGTGCCGGCAAAGCATAAATTTGTAATGAATGACATGCAGCCCGGGGATGAATTGTTTATGTATGGCGTATTGGTTGGTAAAGCCCAGACCTTTATTTTGAAAGGTTCAAGAATTACTACTTCGAATGTAAGGCACGCTGCCAGAGACTTTAGGGTGGGAGATCGGAAATTGGAATGGAACAAACCTGATGTTTTAAAGTTTATCAACAAAACATTTATGGGCTTCCATCGTGCAGATGGAAAAGTAGGAACCGCAAATTACTGGCTGGTCATTCCATTGGTTTTTTGTGAGAACAGAAACATTGAAGTGCTGCGTGAAGCTTTGGTAAATGAATTGGGTTATGGAAGAAATCAAAACAACAAAGTAGAAGTTTCCAAACTCGTGGATCTTTTTAAAGAAGGAAAAAATATTGATGAAATTTTAAGTGCCGATATTTCTGTTCAAACAGAAGAAATAAATAAACAAAGAGTTTTCCCGAATGTGGATGGAATTAAATTTTTAACACACGAAGGCGGCTGTGGCGGAACAAAAGATGATGCACAAACACTTTGCGGATTACTTGCAGGTTATATCACTCATTCAAATGTAGCGGGAGCCACGATTCTCAGCTTAGGCTGTCAACATGCACAGGTTGGAATTTTGCAGGAAGAAATAAAAAAGCGGGATAAAAAATTTTCAAAGCCTATATATATTTTAGAACAACAACAAATCGGGGTAGGATCTGATCTGATTTCAAATGCGATCAAACAAACATTTGCAGGCTTGGTTCAGGCAAACACAATTGAAAGAAAACCAGC
The DNA here is from genome assembly GCA_041691175.1 of Chitinophagaceae bacterium. GTDB lineage: Bacteria > Bacteroidota > Bacteroidia > Chitinophagales > Chitinophagaceae > Ginsengibacter. The sequence goes on along the minus strand of JBEPVG010000006.1, from coordinate 612 downwards.
GCCATTAAACAAACTTTGCATTGGACTGGAATGTGGTGGCAGTGACGGCTTCAGTGGAATTTCGGCAAATCCTGCTATTGGTTATACTTCTGATCTCCTGGTTGCTTTGGGCGGATCTGTAATACTTTCTGAGTTTCCTGAATTGTGTGGAGTTGAACAAAATTTAAGCGATCGTTCAGTTACAAAAGAAACTGCCATCCGATTTGGTGATTTGATGAAAACTTATAATGACAGAGCCAAATCTGTTGGGTCTGGTTTTGATATGAATCCTTCTCCGGGAAATATAAAAGATGGATTAATTACCGATGCAATCAAATCAGCAGGCGCTGCAAAAAAGGGTGGCACATCGCCCGTTACAGACGTTTTGGACTATCCAGAAATGGTTACGAAATCCGGATTAAATCTGCTTTGCACTCCTGGTAATGATGTCGAAAGCACCACGGCTGAAGTTGGCTCCGGAGCTAATATTGTATTGTTTACAACCGGTCTTGGAACACCAACGGGAAATCCAATTTCGCCGGTGATTAAGCTTTCAAGCAATACAGCTTTATACAATAAGATGCCTGATATTATTGACATCAACTGCGGCACCATCATCGAAGGCACCAGAAC
>JBEPVG010000005.1:0-19309 GCA_041691175.1 Chitinophagaceae bacterium | reverse complement strand
GTAAAACCGTTTCTGAATATTGGGAAGGTTTGACTAATGGCGTTTCTGGTGCTGATTATATTCAACAATTTGATTGTGCGAAATTTAAAACCAGGTTTGCCTGTGAGGTTAAAGATTTTGAAGCCACGGATTTTCTCGAAAGAAAAGAAGCACGAAAGCTTGATAGATTTACTCAATTTGCATTAATTGCAAGCGACGAAGCAGTAAAGGATGCAGGAATCTCTAAAGAAAACGTAGATCCAGACCGGGTTGGCGTTATTTTTGGCAGCGGCATTGGCGGTATTACCACCTTTCAGGACGATGTAATGGAATTTGCGCGCGGAGATGGCACCCCCCGATTTAATCCTTACTTTATTCCAAAAATGATTCTTGATATTGCGGCCGGACAAATTTCTATACGTTATGGATTTCGCGGTCCAAACTTTGCAGTAGTAAGTGCTTGCGCAAGCAGTACCAATGCTATTATTGATGCTTTTGACACCATTCGTTTGGGCAAAGCTGATATTGTTCTTACTGGCGGAAGCGAAGCAGTTATTTCTGAATCAGGTGTCGGAGGATTTAACGCGATGAAAGCTTTAAGCGAAAGAAATGATGATCCTAAAACCGCCTCACGCCCTTTTGACAAAGACAGAGATGGATTTGTGATGGGAGAAGCTGCAGGATTATTAATTTTGGAAGAATTGGAACATGCAAAAGCAAGGGGCGCAAAGATTTATTGCGAAATCGCCGGAGGCGGAGCTTCTGCAGACGCCTATCATATTACCGCCCCGCATCCTGAAGGACTTGGTGCAAAAAATGTAATGCGTGCCGCATTAAATGAAGCAGGAATGGTACCTGACGACATTGACTATATTAATGTACATGGTACTTCTACTCAATTAGGAGATATTGCAGAAACAAAAGCGATATTAGATGTTTTTGGCGATAGTGCTCACCATTTAAATATTAGCTCTACCAAATCTATGACCGGCCATTGCCTCGGTGCTGCGGGAGTGATAGAAGCACTCGCATGCATATTGGCAGTGACAAAAAATATTATTCCGCCCACAATTAATCATTTTACTGACGATCCGGCCTTTGATCCAAAATTGAATTTTACTTTTAATAAGGCGCAGGAAAGAGAAGTTAATGCAGCATTGAGTAATACTTTTGGATTTGGCGGCCACAATGCCTCCATTATTATTAAGAAGTACAAACCGTAAATCAATTAAATTTATTTTATGGAAGAACTTTCAAATGTTTCTACTGCTGAAATCCGTAATTTTCTGGTCCGCCGACTTGGTGAAAAAGAGGCGGATGAAATAATGGAATATATCGAAAGTGAGATCGATAAAAATGTAGTCGCCAAAGGAGATGAAACCAGGCTGGAAATTGATCGCTGGCGAAATGAACTCAAAGATAATTTTGCCACAAAAGCAGATCAGGAAATTTTTGAGAAAAAATTGATAAAAAGGGTTTCTGCGGTGGAAGGAACTATTATTTTATGGGCTTTTGTTTTTTGGTTTACTTTGATAATTGCGATGTATATTATTTTTAAATTTATACAATAAATTTCGTTAAACAGAAATCATTTTTGGTTCATTTCCTATTTACTTATAAAATTTTAGTCTTTTCTTCTGGGATTAAAATATTTATAATCAATACATTCTTTACAATTTTATTATCTTCGTTAATTACCAATTTTATTCGCAGATTGGTCAATTAAAAGTGGACTGGATTTATGAACCGAATTAAAATCATTAAAAAACAATGGAACAACTTCTCCCCATAATAGTGGGTGTTGTGGCACTAATTGCCGGCATCATACTGGGAAAAATATTATTTGCAAAAAACACAAAACAACTCTTAGAAAATGCAAAAGAACAAGCGCAACAAATTATTTCAGATGCACAATCAAAAGGAGAAACGTTAAAAAAGGAGAAACAGCTTGAAGCAAAAGAACATTTCGTCCAACTGAAATCAGAGCATGACAAAACAGTGCTTCAACGAAATCAAAAATTAAATGACTCCGAAAACCGCGTAAAGCAAAAGGAACAGGCGATCAATCAAAAAGATCAGAATGTAGAACGCATTATTAAAGAAAATGAGGTGATCAAGCAAACTTTGAATCGTCAGATCGAAGTAGTGAATATCAAACGCACCGAGCTGGAAAAACACCAGGAAGAGCATATAAAAAGGCTGGAAAAAGTTTCCGGTCTTTCAGTCGAAGAAGCTAAAGCTCAATTAATTGAGACCTTAAAAAATGAAGCAAATTCACAAGCTTTAAGTATTCAACAGGAAATTGTAGATGAGGCTAAATTGCGGGCCAACAAAGAAGCACGTAAGATCATCATTCAAACCATTCAACGAACTGCGGCCGAAACTGCTATTGAAAACGCCATTACTGTTTTCAATCTTGAATCAGACGAAATTAAAGGTTCAATTATTGGCCGCGAAGGAAGAAATATCCGTGCGATTGAAGCTGCAACTGGCGTTGACTTAATCGTTGATGATACTCCGGAAGCGATAATTCTTTCCTGCTTTGATCCGCTTCGCCGCGAAATTGCCCGCCTTTCTTTGCAAAGATTAGTAACTGATGGCAGAATTCATCCAGCCCGTATTGAAGAAGTAGTTGAAAAAACGCGCAAACAAATTGAAGATCAAATCATGGAAATCGGTGAGCGCACAGTGATTGAATTAGGAATTCACGGACTTCATAAAGAATTGGTAAGGATCGTTGGTAAAATGCGGTTTCGTTCTTCATATGGTCAAAATTTATTGATGCACAGTCGTGAAGTGGCGAATCTTTGCGGAATCATGGCCGCCGAATTAGGCATGAATGCGAAACTAGCCAAACGCGCCGGATTGCTTCATGATATTGGAAAAGTGCCGGACGAAGAAACTGAATTAAGCCACGCGCTTCTGGGAATGAAACTTGCAGAAAAATATGGTGAAAATCCAGCCGTTTGTAATGCCATCGGTGCTCATCACGATGAAGTGGAAATGCAATATGTAATTTCTCCTGTGGTACAGGCTTGCGACTCTATGAGTGGCGCAAGACCTGGTGCACGACGCGAAATAATGCAACAATATTTGCAACGCATAAAAGATCTTGAAAACCTCGCACTTGCTTATCAGGGAGTTGAAAAAGCCTATGCTATACAAGCCGGGCGTGAACTCCGCGTAATTGTTGAATCAGAAAAAGTAAGCGATGGAGAAAGTGATAAATTAAGTTTTGAAATCGCACAAAAAATTCAGGCAGAAATGATTTATCCTGGTCAAATAAAAGTTACAGTGATCAGGGAAAAAAGAGCTGTAAACGTGGCAAGATAATTTACCGACGATCTTATTTGTTGATAAGGAATTGAGAAAATTCAGAAAGGAGTTTATTTGTTCTTTTACTGTGAAAATTTCATCAAAATCTTTAAAAAACAATAGTATATTTTATCGAATTTGCGTTACCTTTGCATTCCTAAAATAAAAAGACATGAATGCTGTTGCGTTTGTTCACGATCAGTTGACAACTAAGAAAGAATTCCCAAAGTTTAAAGCCGGTGATAATATTACTGTAAACTATAAAATACAGGAAGGTAATAAAGAAAGAATTCAAAGTTTTAAAGGCGATGTCGTTAAACGCCAGGGCGAAGGTGGAACCGCTACTTTTACAGTCCGCAAAATAAGTGATGGCATTGGAGTAGAACGTTTATTTCCGGTTTTTTCTCCAAATATTGAGAGTATCAAACTACATAAAGTAGGTAAAGTACGCCGTGCAAAATTGTATTTTCTTCGCGACAGAAGCGGTAAAAGCGCAAGGATCAAAGAAAAGAGAATTAAATAGAATTATAAAAAATTATTATAAAAATTACCGGGAAATAGCTATCTCCCGGTTTTTTATTTTATACTTGTATTAAAATAAAAATTAAATATTGGCATAATTGTACTTTATTATCTTTATTTGCCATGAAAAGAATTATTCTTGTCTTTTTTTTATTATCGATTATTTTATTTTCGTGTGCCCACGGAATAACTCCTTATCAGGCTGCAAATGGAAAAGCAAAATGCGGGCGATACCTGAAATAACAGATGTTAATTTCATTTGAAAAATAATGCTATCGCTTGTTTAGTAATTATTAAACCTATCTTTATAAACTAATATAAAATTCAATGATATTTTTATTATTTAAACCGGAATTATTACTCTCAATGCCAGGCGGCTCTGAATGGATATTAATTCTATTAGTTGTGCTATTATTTTTTGGTGGTAAAAAAATTCCTGATCTGATGCGCGGGATAGGCAAAGGTGTTAGGGAATTCAATGATGCCAAAGAAAGTGTCAAAAAAGAAATTGATGCTGGTATGAAAGAAAAAGATATTGAAAGGAAACCTGCGCCTGAACAAGAAGTTGTAAAAGAAACAGAACTTCCTAAATAAATTTTTTAAAATTTTCATTTTAAAGGTTTGGGTGCATCTGAATTTAGATGATCACCTAAACCTTTTTTATTAAACCTATTTCTATTGTTTTCTTTTCAAAGTGTTTCAAATTATCATCAACAATTAAAAGAAGAAAAAACTTCCTGCCTGCAGGCGGTTGAATTTTATTTAGATAAAATAAAAAAAAATAAACGACTCAATGCATTTGTAGAAGTGTACGAAGAAGAGTGTATTTCACGAGCAAAATTTCTTGATGAAAAAAGAATTTCAGGAAAAACTTGCGGAAAATTGCACGGCGTAATTATCGCCATTAAAGACGTGATTTGTTATAAAGACCACAAGACCAGTGCAGCCTCAAAAATGCTAGAAAATTTTATTTCTATTTATAATTCTACGGCAGTAGAAAATTTATTAGAAGAAGACGCAATCATCATTGGAAACTGTAACTGCGATGAATTTGCCATGGGAAGTACGAATGAAAATTCAGTTTATGGAAGAGTGAAAAATGCATTGAATGAAAACAAAGTCTCAGGTGGATCTTCCGGTGGTTCGGCGGTGGCTGTCCAGGCAGGCTTGTGTATGATAAGCCTCGGAAGCGATACAGGGGGATCGGTTCGACAGCCTGCAGATTTTTGTGGAATCGTAGGAATGAAGCCTACTTATGGAACGGTTTCCCGACATGGATTAATTGCTTATGCTTCGTCGTTTGACCAGATTGGAATTTTTGCAAATAGTGTAGAAGATGTTGCAAAAGTTTTGGAAGTAATTAGCGGAAGCGATGATTACGACAGCACAGTAAACCAACAAAAATCAGCAAATCTTCTTTTAGGTTTTCAAACCAAAAAATATAAAATTGCTTTATTTAAAAATGCGATGGCACATGCAAGCCTTGATGTTGAAATAAATAAAAGTATTTATCAATTAGCCGAAAATTTAAAGAAGGATGGAAATATTATCGAAGAAATAAATTTTGATTTAATTGACTATATTGTACCTGCCTATTATGTGTTAACCACTGCAGAATCTTCGTCTAACCTTTCCCGTTATGACGGGGTAAGATATGGACATCGTGATGAAAACAATAAAGAAGATCTCACAACTTTTTATAAAAAAAATCGCGGCGAGGGGTTTGGCAAAGAAGTAAAAAAACGGATCATGCTGGGAACGTTTGTTCTGAGTGAAGGATATTATGACGCCTACTTCACCAAAGCACAAAAGATAAGAAATTTACTTTCTTTGCAAACCATAGAAATCTTTAACAATTTCGATGCGATTCTTTTGCCCACTGTTCCCACCACGGCATTTGAAGCCGGAAGTATGGATAAAGATCCGATAGCCGCGTACCTGGCGGATATTTATACCGTTTATGCAAATCTTACCGGAATTCCGGGAATTTCTTTACCGCTGTTTCAGCATTCTAATGGGATGTCTTTTGGCATTCAGGTCCTTACAAACAAACATAATGAATTAACTTTACTAGAGCTTTCAAAAATGCTTTTAAATAACTATAAAAGTTATTAGTTGATGAAAAAATGGAGCCTTTTATTTTTATTTTTTGTACTGGTATCGCCTGAATTTGTGATGTCTGGTGTTTATAAATTTTCACAATCAAACATTGATACAGGAATCACCATTAAAAGTATAGATACTTCAAGCAAAATGGAAAATAAAGTAATTGATGAAGTAATTGAATCTAAGAAACCGGTTAAAAAAAAGGCAGAATATTTGAGCCAGGTTACAAAATATGGATTCAAAGATTTATTTAAAAATTATTCTTACAATGCCTCTATGCCTTACGCTTCGCAGGTTAATCCCTATGCAGAAAATTACATGCAGGATTATTTAAAAGCGCACGAGAAATTTTTATTGAATCTGAAGAAGACTTCTATGCCGTATTTCAATTTCATTGATGGAATTCTCACACAATATGGTCTGCCAAAAGAGCTAAAATATCTTGCAGTAATTGAAAGTGACTTAAAAACAAATGCACTTTCTTCTGCGGGTGCGCGCGGTCCCTGGCAGTTTATGGATTATACTGCAAAAGATTATGGATTAATTGTAAATCAAAACCGGGATGATCGGACCGATTATTTAAAAAGTACCAACGCCGCAGCAAAATATTTACTGTCTTTGTATAAAAATCTTAAAGACTGGCTACTGGTAATCGCGGCCTATAACGGAGGACCGGGAAGGGTTTACAGCGCTATTAAAAAAAGCGGCAGCCGTAATTTCTGGGATTTACAATATTATTTACCGGAGGAATCGAGAAATCATGTGAAAAAATTTATCGCCACGCATTACATTATGGAAACAGGAAACAGCGATGGGAATCCTGCCAATTCAAAATTTAATTATTCAAATCTTTCGGGTAATGATAGCAGTCTAATCGCTTCACAACTTACGGATTCGGAAAAAAAAGATGTCGATTCCACAGAAGTTTCTGGCCGGTACATTGCAGAAATAATTGCAAAAAATGTAAGCATGGAAATGACGGATTTTAATCGTTATAATCCAAATTTCAATTACACTCTCTCTACCGGAGATTCTTATAATTTGCAATTGCCTAAAAACAAAATGAAAGCATTTTTTGAAAAGAAATATGATATATTGAATCAGAGTGTTCAACAACTTCTAAGCAATGTAAACATAAGTGCAAAATCAAATAAATAATAAAAAATCTGAGAATTACAAGAAATGAGTGTCAAGTAAACAAACAAATTTCAGGAAATTTGAGTTTTAATTTGCAGATAACTCCAAACAGTAAATGGTAGCAAAAGTATCATCAACAAGGAATACACGCTTCCGGTCAAATAAAATACCAACAACATAATAATCAAAACATATAGAGGATAAATGAGGAATAATATTCCTGTCATCACAGAATCATAATGATCTTCTGCGCGGTTTTTGATGATCAGATGAATGATAAAATATAAAGGCGCATTCATAACAAATCCTATTATTGCGGGAATAAATAAAACAATCTTTTTTAGATAGGATTGTTTGATCTCAAAATAATCCTTCAGTTTTTTGCGATCCGTTTTATCAATTTCAAAAACAAGTTCTTTAAATTGAAAGTTTAATTTTTCATTAAATTCTTTCATGAATCTGCCGTCAGAAATGTTCTTAGAAATATCTTCCTTTGAAATAATATTTCCGAAATTTAAAAATACATTTTTTCCATAAAATCTGAAAGAGCTATAATTAATTCCCAGTGGTAATATCTTTAGAGGAATATTTTTTTCCCATGCATTAAGTGCCAGGCGTGCGGTTCCTTTTTTCAAAGAACGCAGATGCCATTCGTTGATACAACCTCCTTCACTGAAAATTAAAACGATTTTTTGCGTTTTAAATAATTTTTCACACGAATCAAAAGTGGTGTAATTGTATTCCAGATTTTCTACGCCTTCACTCACACGATAAACCGGGAGCATATTAAATGATCTGAGAATTTTAGTGATAAATTTAGATGCAAAAGCATCGCCACGTGCGAGCGAATAAACAGGTGATTTAAAAAGTGAACTAATAATAATTGCATCTAAAAAAGAATTCGGATGGTTGGCTGCAATAAGCAGTGGGCCTTGCTTGAGCAGCATTGATTTATGATTAATAATAATCTTTCGGCAATAAAAATAAAGAGCAATTCGCGATGGAATTAATAAGAATTTATAAAGCAATAATTTTTGAGTAAAAGTAACGAATTGCAGATAATGTTTTATGCAGATGCCGGTTCGTGTTTATTAAAGTGAGTTTTCTTCAATTTCTTTTTTATTTTCTTTCCTTCTTTTTTAATTTTCTTTTGATCTTCTTCTGAAAGTAATAAATATACGCCGGCGCCCATCAATGCAAGTAAAATAAGTAATCTTTTCATAATGATTTTTTTTATTAATTCAGCAAGAAGTTTGCCATACTCAGTTCAATTGCGGATCCAGTGGATAATTGATCAGCATTTTATAATCGCCGCCCAAATAATTTAAAGATTCTTTCCAGGTTTCTGACACATTCGTTTCAAAAATTAATTTTCGTGTAGCCTTAACCGTTAGCCAACTGTCATCTTTCATCTCCTGCCCAAGCTGGCCTTCAGTCCATCCGCTGTAACCAATAAAAAAACGAATCTTATCAGCACTGATGTCATTATTTTTCAGGTGAATTTGCAGACTCTCAAAATTCCCTCCCCAAAAAACTCCATCAAAAATTTCTTCGCCACCTCCGATCAGATCAGGATATTGGTGAATGAAATGCAATGAATCGGGCTGAACGGGCCCCCCTGAATAGACAGGGAGACCTGGCATCTGCAAATCAGGCATAAGCTCATTGAGATTTTTGGGGAATTGTTTATTTAATACAAAACCAAAAGTGCCTTCATCCATATTTTCGCAAATAAAAATGACCGTCCGGCTAAAATGGGGATCCTTTAAAAAAGGATTAGCAATTAATAAAGTTCCTTTTGGTGGTAAAATCATAATTCTAAATTAATTTTATTTGCTCAAAAAAAATAAAAATGCATCTCTTTGCTTCAAAATAAAAGATAAGAGATAGTTAAAAAATAAAACTTAACTCGCTGCTATCGCTATTTAGTAGCATTGAAGTTTAAATTTGTCCGGAATGAAAAAAACTTTCCCAATCATCAGTGTACTTGTTTTTATGTCCTTGATGGGAATCATTTTTTTTCAAATCGTTTGGATCAAACAAGCTCTTCAAGACAAAGAGTTTCAGTTTGAAGAAACAATTAAAATGGTTACCATCCAGGCGGCAAATGACCTCGTAAATCAGAGAGCAAAAATCTCTCCATTTGATAGCAGAAAAAATGTTGACCTTTTATTTCCCCTAAATGTATTTCCGACAACCATTGCTCATAATTTTACTCGACATGAAATTCGCTCCCTGATTAATAAAGAATTCGAAAGAAATAATATTAAAAGTTTGGATTTCGAATTTGCTATTACTACTACTTCAATGATTGGCGATGATCTGCAATCAAAAAATTTTTACAATGCCTATAGCGATTCCGCAAATAACTTTTCTGTTATCTATCCGCTCGATCCGGCCGGAGGTAGCTTTGGTTCAAGCATTTCCCCCCAGGAACTTTTAGTAGTTGTTGTTCCACATATTAAACACATTGTGTGGAAACAAATGGTATGGATGTTAATAGGCGCAGTCATTTTTACCTTGGTTATTTTTACCGCTTTTTTTATTACGATAAAAGCCTTGCTTAATCAGAAAAAACTGAGTGAAATAAAGACAGATTTTATTAATAACATGACGCACGAATTTAAAACTCCGATTGCAACCATTTCTTTGGCCGTCGATGCTTTAAAAAACGAGAAAGTAGTAAATGATAAAACCAAAAGAGATTATTTTTCTGGTATTATCAAAGAAGAAAATAAACGAATGAATAAACAGGTAGAAACCATACTGCAGGCTGCTTTGATGGATAAACAAGCTGTTCAATTAAATCTTTTTCCGCTTCATGCAGATCAATTGATTAATTCCGCTATTAATAATATTGGCCTTCCACTTAAACAAAAAAATGGTGTTTTAGAAACGCATTTTAATGCCACAAATGATTTGATTCTTGCCGATGATGTTCATTTTACCAATATCATAAATAATCTTTTGGATAATGCTGTAAAATATTCAAAAGATAATTTGAAAATTAAATTAAGTACCTCAAATTTTAATAGTCATTTGCGTATAAAAATTGAAGATAACGGCATTGGTATGAGCAAAGAAACATTGAACCGTGTTTTTGAAAAATTCTATCGCGCTCACACTGGCAACCTTCATAACATTAAAGGATTTGGACTCGGTCTCAGTTACGTAAAATCCATTGTAGATACGCTTCACGGAAAAATAAAAGCCGAAAGCACTCCGGGAAAAGGAAGTTGCTTTGTTCTGGAATTTCCGATTATTAAAAAAGCCGTTTAGTATTTCTTTGCTTGTAGAATTCAATTTTACTTTTTACCGAATAAAATAGTTGCGCAAAAAAAAATTAGGATTCACATTTATTTGTTGCTCCACTATAGAATTTTTCTTCTAAGATTTTCAAAATCATTCTAATTCCCTGAGATCATTTTTTATTTTTATCCACTCCTTTTCCACACCCGATTCACATTAATCCGCTTTTCAAATCAACGTTCTTCACATTGAAACCCAGTAGTGTACCCGAGTTAATGGCGGTTAATAAAAAAATATTTACGTAAAATGTATTAAAAGTGGGAAAAAGTGTTATTTTGTGGACAATATTCAAAAAAATACAATTAATGACAGGCTTTATAGGCGAATACGAAGCTACAATGGATACAAAAGGTCGCTTCCTTCTTCCTGCAGGTTTTAAAAAACAATTGCCGGAAAATGGAGGTGAAATTTTTGTAATTAATCGTGGTTTTGAAAAATGCCTGAGTTTATACACGACTGAAAGTTGGCAGCCTTTATTTTCAGAATTAGGCAAATTGAATGATTTTGATCCAAAAGTAAGGCAATTTAAACGGTATTTTTTGAACGGGGCTACACAAGTTTCACCAGACAGCGCGGGACGACTTTTATTGCCAAAAAATCTGATGGAATATGCGGGCCTTGAAAAAGACATTGTGCTGGTTTCGGCAATTGACAAACTCGAAATTTGGGATAAAATTAAATATCAACAGTTCTTTGAAACTTTTTCACCGGAAGCATTCAGCGATTTGGCAAAAGAGGTAATGGCGGATGATAAAACATCCAAACAATAATTATGACACAGGCATTCCATGTGCCGGTATTATTGAAAGAAGTTATTGATGGTTTGAAAATAAATCCATCAGGTATTTATGTCGATTGCACTTTTGGCGGCGGGGGCCATAGCAAAAAGATCCTGGAAAAATTAAATGCAGCAGGAAAATTAATCGTTTTTGACCAGGATGAAGATGCACGAAAAAATGTTCCTGCCGACGAACGGGTAATATTTGAGCCACATAATTTTCGCCACCTGCAACGTTTTCTTCGTTTTCATAAAATCACAAAAGTACACGGAATTCTTGCTGATCTCGGCGTATCCAGCCATCAGTTTAATGAAGCGCAAAGAGGTTTCTCCACAAGATTTGACGCGGCTTTGGACATGCGCATGAATCAAAATGAAAAAATTACCGCCGCAGATATTATTAAAAGATTTTCAGAAGAAAAGTTGCATAAAATATTTGAAAAATATGGAGAGGTTACGAATTCAAAAACATTGGCAAAAACAATTATAGAAATAAGAAAAACACAATCTTTAAATACCATCAATGAATTTAAAAATGCAGTTTACCCGATTGTAAAAGGAAACCCCGAAAAATATTTTGCCCAGGTTTTCCAGGCATTAAGAATAGAAGTAAATGATGAATTAAATGTTCTAAAGGAAATGCTTTTACAATCTGCAGAAGTGTTAGAAGAAGGCGGAAGAATTGCCATCATTACTTTTCATTCTTTAGAAGATAGGATCGTAAAAGATTTTTTCAGAAATGGGAATTTTGAAGAAGAGCAGGTACAGGACTTGTTTGGAAATAAAACAAAAAGCGAATTAAAGATCATTACAAAAAAGCCAATTGCTCCATCAGCAGCAGAACTGAAAGAAAATCCAAGATCAAGAAGTTCAAAATTGCGGATCGCAGAAAAAATAAAAGTTTCAGAAAAATAAATTTTTTAAAATAAAAAGAAAAACAGGAATTATAATTATTTGTTGGTTTACTGTAAACGGTTAGAAAAAATGACTCTGGAAAAAAACTCAAACGAAGAAAAAAAATTGAATACGGCGTACAAAAAAAATAAAAGGAATTTGATGTATAACCGATGGATCGTAAAAAATATTCCTTTTTATTTTTTTATTTCTGCTATCGCAATAGTGTATATCGCCAACGGTCACTACGCAGACAAAACCATGCGTAAAATTAATGAAACAGAAAATAATCTTAAAGAAATGGAGTATGAATTTAAAACTGTAAAACAACAAGTGATATTCAGAAGTAAAGAGAGTGAATTAGCCAAAGCAGTGGAACCGTTGGGGCTGAAACCATTGGTGGTACCGCCTTTGAGGATCGTGGACACCTTGGAAACAAAATGAAATAATAACAAACCAGTAAACAAACAAATAACGAAGATTCTCATTTTCATTTAGAAAAAATATCAAGAACCAATTGGATATAAAAAAAGACATATTGTGGCGGGTGCATCTCAGCTTTCTCTTCATGATCATGTTGGGAATAGTAGTGATGGGCCGTGCTGTTTATATCCAAAGAGTCCAGGGAAATTATTGGAAAAGTATGGCCAACAAACAACATTTAAAATACATTGATATCGACGCAGAACGTGGAAGCATTTACAGCGAAGATGGAAATATGCTCAGCACTTCAATTCCAGTTTTTGATATCTACGTAGATTTTATGGCTGATGGTCTTCGCGAAAAAGATGGTAAAAGATTTTATAAGAGCCTGGATTCATTAAGCATATCGCTTGCTTCATTATTTAAAGATGAAAGTGCAGCTTCTTATAAAAAATTGTTGTTAGCACAGTATAAAAAAAGAGCAAGATACTTTTCTTTAAAAAAGAAAATCTCCTTCGAAGATTACCAGGCTCTGAGAGATTTTCCTTTGGTAAGAGAAGGAAGAAATAAAAGTGGATTTATAATAGATGTAAGAGATAACAGAATCAATCCGTATGTTCTACTCGCCAATCGTACCATCGGGCTTTCACGCGGCGATACCAGCAAAAATGTTGGTCTTGAAAGATCCTATGATAGTGTGCTGAAAGGCCAGACAGGACAGCGTTTGATGAGATACATGTCTGGAACATATGTCCCGGTAGATGGAGCAGAAATAGATCCTGAAAATGGAAAAGATGTTATTACAACTATTGATACATACATCCAGGATGTGGCTGAAAATGCATTGTTGAAAATGATGGATCAAAACAGTTCTATTCATGGAAGCTGCATCGTGATGGAAGTAAAAACGGGGAAAATAAAAGCGATTGCAAACCTGGGTTTAAGACCGGATGGAAGTTATTGGGAAGATTATAATTATGGACTTGGAATGAGGACAGAGCCAGGTTCAGTTTTCAAATTAGCCACCTTAATTTCACTTCTCGAAGATAAATATGTAGATACCGGAAGCATTGTGGATTGTGAAGGAGGAAGAAAAAGTTTTTATGGCTTGCACATTACAGATTCACATTTAGGAACAGGTAAAATAACGGTGAAAGAAGCATTCGCCATGTCTTCAAACGTAGCATTTGCAAAGCTTGCGGATGAATATTATCACAATCAGCCTTCCAAATTTTATGATCATTTACATGCTCTAAGGCTCGATCAAAAAACAGGAATTGACATTGTCGGTGCAGCAAAACCATATATCAAAAAGCCCACCAGCAAGTATTGGGCAAAAACAACTATTCCATTTATGGCTCATGGTTATGAAGAACTTGAAACGCCTCTGAACCTGCTTATGCTTTATAATGCGGTCGCAAATAATGGAACCATGATGAAGCCTTATCTGGTAAATTCTATAAATGATATGGGCGAAAAAATTCAGTCTTTTGGGCCACAAGTTCTTATCGAAAAAATTTGCAGCGATGAAACTTTAGGAAAATTAAAAGACTGTTTGCTGGCCGTTGTTCAAAGTGAACATGGCACTGCCCACGCACTTGAAAGTAATTTATATCAATTCGCAGGGAAGACAGGAACTGCTGTAACTGCAATGGATAACCGTGGTTACAACAAAGGTTCTAAAATTTATCAATCTGCATTTATGGGATATTTTCCCGTAAACAATCCTGAATATAGTATCGGAATCGTTATTCAGAACAGCAGCGAATCCAAACATGTTTATGGAGCATCTGTCTCCGGACCGGTTTTTAAAGAAATAGCTGACAGATTATTTGCAAATATTGTTTCAAAGAAAAATTTCGATCCGAATGCAGTTCCCCATAATGATGACTTGTATAAATTTTCTGGAATAAAAAAAGATGTGAACAATATGTTGGATGCATTTAATTATACGACTACAGATTCAGCGTCATCCGGATTATGGAGAACAACTGTTCTGCAAAATGGAGATGCAAAATTAATGACTGATAATATTTCTACTTCTGCTCATAAAATTCCGGATGTAACAGGAATGGGATTAAAAGATGCAGTCTATTTATTAGAAAATATGGGATTAAAGGTTTGGACATCGGGAAGAGGAAAAGTGATTTATCAATCTTTGGCACAAAATGCAGGTTTTAATAAAGGAGAAGTAATAAAAATTCAATTGAATTAATGGCATCATTACAACACATATTGTACAAAGTAAAAATTTATTCCGTAGTAGGAACTACGAAAGTAGAAATAAATGATTTACAGATTGATTCACGGAAAGTGAAGCCTGGATCGTGTTTCATCGCTATGCGGGGAACTGTTTCAGATGGACATAATTATATTGAGACCGCAATTTCAAATGGAGCAGTTGCCATTGTGTGTGAAAAAATTCCTGAAATTATCAATAAGAATATTCATTATGCGGAAGTAGAAAATTCAGCAAAGGCTGCCGCAATTATGTCCCATAATTTTCATGGACGCGTCTCAGAAAAAATAACATTAGTTGGCGTAACAGGAACAAACGGAAAAACAACGATAGCAACTTTATTATTTAAATTATTCACTTCACTTGGATATAAGTGTGGATTAATTAGTACCGTTCATAATCAAATCGAAAATCAAATTTTACCATCAACGCATACAACTCCAGACCCAATAAGCTTGAATCAACTTTTGGCAAAAATGTATGAAGATGGCTGCTCGCATGTGTTTATGGAAGTAAGCTCACATGCAATTCATCAGCATCGTGTTGAGGATTTACAGTTTGCCGGCGGAATATTTAGCAACATTACGCACGACCATCTTGATTATCACAAAACTTTCGATGAATATATAAGAGTAAAAAAATCATTTTTCGATTCACTTCCTGCAGCTTCATTTGCATTAAGTAATGCGGATGACAAACGTGGAAGTATTATGCTTCAAAATACAAAAGCAAAGAAATATTTGTATAGCCTGAAAACAACGGCTGATTTCAAAGGAAGAATTATTGAAGATTCACTCTTAGGACTGGAATTAATAATTGATGACGTTGAAGTTCATTTCCGGTTAATCGGCACTTTTAACGCCTACAATTTGTTAGCAGTTTATGGTGCCGCAATTTGTTTAGGCGAGGAAAAAGAAAAAATATTGCAACTATTGAGTAATACTACTGGCGCTGAAGGCAGGTTTGATTATATGGTTTCCCTCAAAGAGAAAATTGTAGGAATTGTAGATTATGCGCATACTCCGGATGCATTATTGAATGTCTTGGCCACGATAAAAAATATCCGTCATGAAGAAGAAAAAATTATTACCGTAGTTGGTTGTGGTGGTAATCGCGATAGAACAAAAAGGCCCGAAATGGCGGCGGTGGCATGTGAGTACAGTGATAAAATTATTTTCACTTCCGATAATCCGCGCAACGAAGAACCCAATGAAATTATCAAAGAGATGGAAGCAGGTGTACCAATTACCTCGAGGAGAAAATGCATTTCAATTACTGACAGGAAAGAAGCGATAAAAACGGCTGTAACAATCGCCGACAAAAAAGATATTATCCTTCTTGCCGGAAAAGGACACGAAAAATACCAGGATATTAATGGAGTAAAAAAACATTTTGATGATAAAGAAGTGTTGGCTGAAATGTTTCAGTTAATGGATAAATAAAAATAGAAATGCTGTATCAACTTTTTGAATGGTTTGCAAAAAATGGAATCAAATTCCCTGGTAGCGGACTGGTCCATTTTATCACTTTCAGAGTGTTGGTTGCGGTATTATTATCACTAATCATCACAATGATTTATGGGAAAAAATTGATCCGGTTTTTAAAGAAAAAACAAATTGGAGAATCAGTGAGAGAACTAGGATTAGCAGGCGAGAAAATGAAGAGCGGCACACCAACGATGGGTGGAATTATTATTCTTCTTGCAATTCTTATTCCTACATTATTGCTGGCAGATATGAGTAAAGTTTATGTAAGGTTAATGCTCTTGTGTACAGTGTGGTTGGGCATTATCGGCTTTTTAGATGACTATTTAAAAATTAAAGCAAAAAAAATATCAAAGGAAAAAGGAATTCCTTTCAAGAAAACAGATGCAGATGGATTGGCCGGTAAATTTAAAATTTTCGGCCAGGTAATTCTCGGAATAATCATCGGTGCTACACTTTATTTTAATCCAAGCGTGGTTGTAAAAAGAGAGATAATCGGATCCAAAGCAGGAAGCACATTTGTGCCTCAAAGAGGCGAACATAAAATAAGTGAAGACACAGTTTTAGCAGACGGGGAAGTACATCGTTTTGTAACCGTTAAAACGCCCATTACAACTATTCCTTTTGTAAAAACACATGAGTTTAATTACGCCAGACTATTGCCCGCGAGCTGGGAAGATTACACTTATATTTTGTATATCCTGATCGTAATTTTTATTGTAACAGCGGTTTCAAACGGCGCAAACATTACCGATGGATTAGATGGTTTGGCAACCGGAGTCAGCGCAATAATTGGTTTAGGATTGGGTGTATTTGTTTTTGTAAGCGGCGATGTGCGCATTGCAGAATATCTGAACATCATGTACATTCCTAATTTGAGCGAGTTAGCGATTTTTATTGCCGCATTTGTAGGCGCTTGTGTTGGCTTTCTGTGGTATAACGCTTATCCCGCACAGGTTTTCATGGGTGATACCGGAAGCCTCGCACTTGGTGGAATTATCGCGTCGCTTGCAATTATTGTAAGAAAAGAATTGCTGATTCCCATTTTTTGTTTTGTATTTCTAATAGAAAATTTAAGTGTAATGATCCAGGTTTCTTATTTCAAATACACGAAGAATAAATATGGCGAAGGAAGGCGTGTTTTTTTAATGAGCCCATTACATCATCATTATCAAAAGCTGGGATATCATGAAAGTAAAATCGCGGTTCGTTTTTGGGTGGTAACAATTCTTACAATGGTGTTCGCGGTGGTAACCTTAAAATTGAGATAATTGCTTAAATAGTAAAATTAAAAATTAAAAATAGGAATAAATAATTCAGGAATTTGTCTTTATGAAAACGATTTTTTTTTGAGTTAATTAAATAAAAAAAGAAAGCTTATGGTTGATTATTAGAATAAAATGCGAACAAAAAATTCAGGAATTTGTCTTTATGAAAACAATTTTTTTTTGAATGGAATTAAATTAAAATCTGAATTATTTGTTCGTTTACTGGAGTTTAACCAATTGCCAATACCCGTGATTAGCTTTTCTGACCCGTTAAGTTCATGCCGTTGAAGAACCATTTTTTTAATTGTTTATCCCGATTAAAAATTGAATGAAAAAAAGAATAGTAATACTTGGAGCCGGCGAAAGTGGCGTGGGCGCTGCTTTACTGGCAAAACAAAAAGGATTTGATGTTTTTGTGACCGATAGTGGAATTATAAAACCGGATTTCAAAAATGAACTGATTTCTAATGGAATTGATTTCGAGGAAGGTCGAAATTCAAAAGAAAAAATTTTAAATGCTTCGGTTATTATAAAAAGTCCGGGCATTCCGGAAAAGAATGAGATGGTAAAAGAGATCCGGAAAGTAGGAGTTGAAATAATCAGTGAAATTGAATTTGCTTTTTGGTATAAAGGGGATAGCAAAATAATCGGAATTACCGGAAGTAATGGAAAAACAACAACAACCGCTTTGCTTTATCACATCTGTAGAACCGCGGAATTGAATTGTGCGATGGTTGGAAATATCGGGTTTTCGTTTGCAAGGCAGATTTCAGTAGATCCGAAAAAATGGTATGTGATTGAGATTAGTTCTTTTCAATTAGATGATATAAAAACATTTCGGCCAGATGTTGCCATTTTAACAAATATCACGGAAGATCATTTAGACAGGTATGAATACAAATTTGAAAATTATATTAAAAGCAAATTTAGAATTATAGAAAACCAAACAAAGGATGACATTTTTATTTATAACGATGATGATGAAATAACAAAAAAGTATTTAAACAATTATTTAAAAAAGTCTAACCCACTACCGATAAGTATGAACAACGAATTACCAGAAGGAGCTTACATCGTAAATGCTAAAATGCATTTAAAATGGAAAAATGAAGAAATGGAAATGAACGTAGAAGATTTTGCTATAAAAGGCAAACACAATCAATACAACACAATGGCAGCTGGCATTTCAGCATCCGTAATGGGAATACGAAAAGAAAAAATAAGAGATGCCATACAAACTTTTAAAAGCCTGGAACACCGGATGTCGACAGTAGCAACCATACGTGGAGTTGAATTTATTAACGACAGTAAAGCAACGAATGTTAACAGCACCTGGTATGCTTTAGAATCAATGACGAAGCCAGTTATCTTAATTCTTGGAGGCGTGGATAAAGGAAATGACTATTCTTTTATAAAAGAATTGGTAAAAGAAAAAGTAAAAGCAATGGTCTGCATGGGAGTCGATAATACCAAAATTCACGAAGCATTTGGAAACGAAGTACAGTTGATAGTAAACACACAAAGCGCCAAGGATGCTGTCCAGTCTGCATTTCACTTTGCCGATAAAGGCGATGTGGTCTTGTTATCGCCAGCATGTGCAAGTTTTGATTTGTTTAAAAATTATGAGGATCGTGGGATACAATTTATTGAAGCGGTAAAAGATTTATAATTATTTCATTTAAAAAAAATAAAAAGAAATAAAGTAAATGAGTGAAGCAAAACAAATAGTATCCAATACTTTTTCTTCTGCACAGGAAGTTACCGGCAATCTCTGGCGTCGAACAAAAGGGGATAAAGTTATTTGGGCTATTGTGATCTTACTTACGATGGTTAGTATACTGGTAGTATACAGCAG
>JBEPVG010000004.1:0-19482 GCA_041691175.1 Chitinophagaceae bacterium | reverse complement strand
GAGACAGGCGCATTTGAATACGGTGCACCTCCTCATGGTGGTATTGCATTTGGCTTCGACAGACTTTGTGCAATCCTCGGAGGCAGTGAATCAATCCGGGATTTTATTGCTTTTCCAAAAAATAATTCAGGTCGCGACATGATGATAGAGGCGCCTTCTACAATTGATGAAAAACAATTGAACGAACTGCAAATAAAGTTGGATTTAAAATAATTAAATCATTTATTTACCGATTAAATTTTTCACTGATGGTAAATGAATCGGCATCTTTCCAAAAAGGAAAATGATTCATCGTTTCTGTCACTATTTCTTTTTGCAATGTGTAAGTGAAAATATCTTCTTCTTTATTTTTCTGATAAATAATTTCTCCAAGAGGATCAATAATGGTGCTACCGCCGTTATAAAAAATTTTATTTCCATCTTCTCCCAGGCGGTTTACTCCCACGACAAAACACTGATTTTCTATGGCTCTGGCACGCAATAAAGTTTCCCAGGCAACGCTTCTTTTTTCTGGCCAGTTTGCAACGTTTATCAAGAGATCATACTTGTTTTCTAATTCCCCAAAAGATTGTCTCGACCAAACAGGGAAACGTAAATCATAACAAATTTGCAAATTGATTTTCCATCCTTTTACAGAAGCGATTAATTTTTTATTTCCCGGCGAAAAATGTACATGCTCCTCTCCAAAAGCAAACAGATGTCTTTTATCATAAAATCCAAATTTACCATTTGGCAACATCCAGATTAAGCGGTTAAAATATTTTCCATCTTCTTCAATGATCACACTTCCGGCAAGAATTATTTTTTTTTCAGCGGTAATTTTTTTCATCCATTGCACCGTTTCTCCATCCATTTTTTCTGCAAGAATTTCCGGCTTCATGCTAAATCCCGTCGTAAACATTTCGGGGAGAATTACAATTTCAGTTTTTTCTTTTATGCTTTCAATTTTTTCCTCAAGCATTTCCAGATTGGCTTTTTTATCCTCCCAAAAAAGATTGGCTTGAATAAGTGTGATGGTGAGAGATGACATGGTATTTAATAACATCAAAGTTATCGGTTTATAATGATTGGAAAATGCGGAAAGTGTTTTAAATATTTTTCACTGCCTCTCTCACCATTTCATTTTCAAATCCTTTTTGAAGTAAGAAATCCTGCAATTTTCTTTTCTTAATAAAAATATTTTTCTCGCTTTTTAAAGTTTTTAATTTTTGTTCGGCAAGCTTTCGGAAAGTTTTTTCATATTCTTGTAAATCAATTTCTTTCAAAGCTTTTTTGATGCAATATTCACTTACCTGCTTAAATTTTAAAGATTGTTTTATTTTTATTTTACCCCATTGTTTCATTCTGAATTTTCCACGCGCATAATGAATAGCGAAGCGCTCTTCATTCAAATAATTTTCAGTTATTAAAATGGAAATAATATCTTCTACTTCCACTTTATTCAATCCGAACGAGTATAATTTATCGCGCA
Source organism: Chitinophagaceae bacterium (assembly GCA_041691175.1). Classification (GTDB taxonomy): domain Bacteria; phylum Bacteroidota; class Bacteroidia; order Chitinophagales; family Chitinophagaceae; genus Ginsengibacter. Next base: position 18,011 of record JBEPVG010000004.1, on the reverse strand, counting down.
CTTCTGAATGGCATCTTTCCTGGTAAGCGCAATATTGTTTTATTTTTGGAACAGACTGACCTGGAGTAAAATGTTGAAAAGCCATTTTCCAAAAATATTTTATAAATCAGGAATAATGAATTTTTGTTTGTTTACTACCGTTTATAATAAGTATTAGTAAAAATGCTGTTTCTATACAACATACATCGCTGTTTTCCGTTTTAAGATTAGATGGTAAATACATTTTCCCCCTCCATAATCAATTCTAACTCTTTACTTAGAATCTTTAAAGTAACTCCTTTGCCAATACTGGTTTTATTGCCTGACGCGCCACATTTTACAATAGTTGATGCAAATGTTGCTTTTTTAGAAATGAAACACCTGATCGAAAAGGACATTCGTAATAAAAGCATTTTTGAAGTTTTTCATGAAAGAAATCAGCATAAAAATGAGGTTGGAATTTCTGATTTATGCCGCTCATTAAAAGCGGTCGTCTCTTCCAGGATGGCGGATAAAATGTCTGTTCAGAAATTTGAAATTGAGGTAGAAAATAATCAGTCGGGGAAATTTTATTTTGAGTCTGAAAATATTCCCATCCTGGATGAAGCCGGCGAAGTCGAATACATCGTTCATACTTTGGTCGATGTTACAAAAAGAGAAAGTTCTGTCAGGCAATTGAGAAGTACAGAGGAGAAGCTGTTGGCTACGCAACAAATCGCCAAAATAGGATACTGGAAGCTGGATATTCCAAAAGAAAAATTGTTTTGGTCTGAAGAAGTTTATATTATTCTCGGAGTTAATAAAGACGATTTTAAATTAAGTTATGAATTGTTTTTTCAGACCATTCATTCTGAAGATAAGGAAGCGTTTACCAAAGCAAGGTCGGCTGCATTGGCAGGCGAAAAAGAAATGGATTTTGAATTCCGGGTCATTCAGCCAAACGGAGTTCAAAAATGGATTCATGAAATAGGGAAAGTAGTAAAAAATGAAAAGGAACAACCGGTTTCATTTGAAGGAACTGTTCAGGATATAACAGAATCCAAACTTCTTAAATTATCGTTGGAAGAAAGTGTTCAAAGATACCATTATGTTACCAAAGCCACATTTGACGCGATATACGATTGGAATCTCATCACGGATGAATGTTACTGGGGCAGCGGTTTTCAAAAATCTTTTGGATACGATTTAGAAACGCTGCTGTCTGATAAGAGGTTTTGGGAAAAACATGTTCATGGTGAAGATCATGACAGGGTGGTGAATGAAATAAACAAAGCCGTAAATGGAACAACAAAAAACTGGCTGAATGAATATCGTTTTGAAAAAGCTGATGGTAATTATGCATCTGTTTTAGATCGCAGTTTTCTTATCCGGGATAAAAAAGGTACAGCGGTAAGAATGGTCGGTGCCATCCAGGATATCACAGAAAAGAAAAATTTGCAAGAGCTTTTGGATAAAACCAACAGGCTCGCTCGCATCGGCAGTTGGGAAATAGATGTTGAAAATGATACTGTTTTTTGGTCCGACCTGACAAAAGAAATTCGCGAGACAGGCATGGATTTTTTACCAACGTTGCAGGAAGGAATCACCTATTTTAAAGAAGGTTATAGTAAAGACACAATTATCAAAAAAGTGAAAGAATCCGTGAAGAATGGAACTCCCTGGCAGGAAGATCTTCAAATTTATACCCACAAAGGAAAATTAAAATGGATCAGAACGATTGGGAAGGCAGAAATAGTAGATGGCAAATGCAGAAAAATATATGGTAGTTTCCAGGATATCGATGAGAGCAAAAAAGCAGAACTGGAAATCTTAAAACTTTATGAAGAGAAAAATATCATTCTGGAAAGTATCGGCGATGCTTTTTTTACCGTTGATAAAAACTGGACCGTTGGTTATTGGAACAAAGAAGCTGAAAACATGTTGATGACACCTAAAAATAAAATTGTAGGTAAGAATTTATGGGATGTATTTTCAGAAAGCATAGGATCTGTATCTTATGAAAGATATCATGAATCCATTGAAACAAATAAACGTGTTGTTTTTGAAGATTTCTATCCTGCTTTAGAGAGATGGTTTGAAATAAGTGTCTATCCATCTGTGAAAGGATTATCTGTTTACTTTAAAGATACAAACGAAAGAAAATTGTCTCAGATCCAACTAAACGAATTGCATCAAAATCTTCAGAAAACCGCACGCGACCTGGTTGTTTCCAATGCCGGATTGGAACAGTTTGCATACGTAGCTTCCCACGATCTTCAGGAACCCTTGCGCATGGTAACAGGTTTTTTAAGCCAGTTAGAAAAAAAATATTCAGATTCTATAGATGCAAAAGGTAAACAGTATATCTATTTTGCGGTGGATGGCGCCAAAAGAATGCGTCAGATTATTTTAGATCTTCTTCAGTTTTCAAGAGTCGGCAGATTTGAAGGGAAAGCGGAAGACGTAGATACAAATAAGGTAGTGAAAGAAATTTTTTCTCTTTATAAAAAAAAGCTCGAAAAAACAAAAGCCATTATCCATTTTGATAAATTGCCCATCGTTCACACATTTAAAAGCCCTTTGACTCAGGTAATTCAAAACCTGATAAGCAATGCATTGAAATACCACAACGCTGGACAACCTCTAGTTATCAAAATCAATGCTGAAAAGATGGACACACATTGGCAATTTTCAGTTCAGGATAATGGCATCGGTATTGATGCAGATTCTTATGAGCGCATTTTTATTATTTTTCAAAGATTGCATCCTAAAAATGAATATTCCGGAACCGGAATAGGGCTGGCAATAGTAAAAAAAATTGTTGAAGGAATGGGTGGAGAAATTTGGTTAAAATCTAAGAAAGGCGAAGGCAGTACTTTCTTTTTTACTATCAAACGTTGAATAATTTAGAATCAATAAGGTTTAAAATGATGGATTTGGTAGAAATCGTTTAATTTTGTTAAAATCCAGTTCTCCTCTCATCATGAGAACCATTGACATCTTATTGGTGAAGGATAAAAGGATGCTGCAAGTTTCTTACATTACACAACAAATTGGTTCCTTTTATTTCACAGATACAAAGCTTTGAGGTTTCTATAGTGAAATTATTTTTAAAAACTAATTTCTGAAATGATAAAATATCAAAACGATTTAAAGATTTTAATTGTAGAAGATAATCCGGGCGATTTTGTAATAATTGAAGATTATTTAACTGAGAAGATCGTAACTCCACAAATAAAACATGTCCAAAATTTTTCGGAGACTGCTAACTTATTAACCTTCAATAGAGATTTTGACATTATTTTGTTAGATCTTACTTTGCCTGATAAATACGGTCATGATCTGATAACAGAAGTCTTAAAGATCTCTGATGATATACCAGTCATCGCTCTTACCGGTTTTACCGATATGGAGTTTAGTATTCAATCCATTTCACTTGGCGTTTCTGATTATTTGTTTAAAAATGACCTGACCGCTACTTCGCTACACAAGAGTATTATTTATTGTTTGGAAAGAAAAAAAAGAATTCACCAGTTGAAAGAATCGGAAAAAAGATACAGTGAGTTGTTTCGTTTAAATCCGCAACCAATCTGGATTTATGACCTGGAAACTTACAAGTTTGTGCAAGTAAACAAAGCCGCTATTGACCTTTATGGTTATACTGAAGAAGAATTTTTAAAAATGTCCATCTTAGATATCCGCCCGGCTGAAGATGTGCCCTTAGTGAAAAAATCAATTACAAACCGTTCAGAAAATGAGAGTGGTTACCGCGGTAAATTCAGGCATTTTACCAAAGCCGGAAAATTATTAGTTGTGGAGATTCAAAGCAATTTTGTTGTTTTCAAAGACCGGAAATACCGGTTGGTCATCATATCGGATATTACTGAAAAAAATATTACAGAACATCAAATCACAAGAGCGATTATTAAAACGCAGGAAAACGAACGTTATGAAATTGGTGCCGAGCTGCATGATAATATTTGCCAGATCCTGGCAAGTACGCATATAAGTCTTGGTGTTCTCGCCAAATCTGTTGATCCGTCCGGTATGGAATTATATCGACAATGTAGGGAATATATTACACTTGCCACGCAGGAAATCAGGAATCTTTCTCACCGACTGGCTCCGGCTTTTTTTAATGATTCCACACTCGAAGAAGCCTTCGATATTTTACTCAGCAATTCTAATGTGGAAAACAAATATGATATCTCATTATATTTTGATGAAAAAGTTCTGAAATCAAAAATAAATCGCGATTTGCAATTAAATCTTTACCGGATATTGCAGGAACAATTAAGAAATATACTTAAATATGCTAAATGCAAAACGATTGAAGTAGATTTAATTGTAAAAAATAAAAAACTTAAAATGCGCATAGCCGATGATGGAATTGGTTTTGATATGAATGTCGCCAAAGGCGGAATCGGCTTGTCAAATATGAGAAGGCGTGTAGAATTATTTGACGGCAAATTTGATATCGATTCCTCACCCGGGAACGGCTGCGAATTAATAATAGATATTCCTTTAAAGCCCGAAAATTTAATTCCTGATCAGATAACCCAACCAATAGAAATGGGGTAAATAGGAATTCGCATTATTTGTTGGTTTACTGATTAAATCATTTCGGTTATTTCTTCACCTGCTTAGTTTTCACCTCTGTTTTTTCTTTATCCTGAATAGTTTTTTTTCCTGTTTCCACTTCTACGGTTTTTGTAGTGACTGCATAATTATCTGGATAAATAGCAGACCCGAATTCGACAGCATATGCCTTTGTAAATTCGGCGCCAAAATATAGAATCATCGCTGAAAAATAAACCCACAACAATAAAATGATCAGCGAACCTGCGGCGCCATAGGTGCTTCCCACGTTGCTTTTGCTGATATAAAATGAAATTGCAAATTTAGCCAGCATAAATAAAACCGCAGTGGTAACAGCGCCCGCAATCACATCTTTCCATTTTATTTTTGCATCAGGAAGTACTTTAAAAATGGCTCCAAATATTAAAGTGGTAATTATTAAGGTTATGATGACATTAATAATATAAAAAATAATCAGTGCTACATCGGGAAAAAGCTCTTTCAATGAATCACTGAAGCCATCAATCAATGCGGAAATACTCAAAGAAACCAGCAATAAAAATCCCAGCCCTATGATAATAGAGAAAGATAAAAAACGGTTTTTAAGTAATTTTAGCCAGCCTTTTTTTGGCTTTGGTTTCAATCCCCAAATAGAATTAATGGAATCCTGGATCTGTGAAAAAACAGTTGTAGCTCCTATCAGCAGTGTAACGATTCCTATGATTACGGCCATTTCGCTTTTTCCTGTAAGTGAGGCATTTTTAATCATTTCCTGTAACTGCAAAGCCGTGTTCGATCCGATAAACTTTGCAAGCTGAGCATAAACTTTTCCTTGCGCAGCATCCTGTCCTAAAAAAAGTCCGCTGAGCGAAATTATAATGATCAGCAACGGCGCCATAGAAAAGACAGTGTAATAAGCCAGCGAACTACTCAAAGTGGCAACTCTGTCGTCTGAAAATCCTATGACTGATTTTTTTATAATATTCCAGATCTTTTTACCAGTTATCTTTTTCTTCATTTTTGGAAGATGTTTTTTGAATTACTGCAAAAAAACTACCAATTGAATCAGCCACATTTTTTAAACATTACCAGGAAAGTGAATTGCAGAAAAAAAAATGGGCAGAAAACAGGAAAACCGCATTTGGGTAGAAAGTGCCCCAATTGAAAGCTTTGATTTAGTTTTATTATAAAAGTACGAAACTGAAAGCTACCATTGATCCTTAGTAGGGGAGGAATAAATTTAAAGAGAAAGAGGGTAATCAGATTGTGGATTTTATTTTTCGAATTCGCAGTGTCTTTCAGATGGTATATTCTTTGTATTTATTGGTTCAAAGAATTAAGTTATGAAGAAGAAAATACTTATTACTGATGATGACGAAGGCGTACAGGATATTTTTAGATTGATATTTGAGCGCGCCGGATATGATGTTGATATTCACGGAGAGGCAATTTCAATTCTTGAAAACAGGTATAATTGTCCTGATTTATTTTTGCTTGACAAGCAATTGAGTGGACAGGATGGATTAAAAATCTGCCGTTTTTTAAAAAGCCAAAAACTAACAAAAGATATTCCGGTAATTATAGTTTCTGCAACTCCCGAAATCGGCAAACTCGCCGAGGAAGCCGGCGCAAATGACTTTATCGAAAAACCTTTCCAGATGAAACATTTATTGAGCGTCGTGGAAAAATGGATTTGATTTCTTTTTAATTTCCCTATTTCTACTTTTCAAATAAAATAATTTTTTTTGGTAGAACTAATTAAATTAGTATTTTTGATCTAAATAAATTAGTTACCATGTCATTAGCAGGTCAAAATTTAAAATATTTACGCAAGCTTCGAGGTTGGACTCAGGAAGAATTTGCCACCAAGCTTCGAATCAAAAGATCACTAATCGGTGCTTATGAAGAAGAGAGAGCCGATCCAAGATTGGAAGTTCTTGAAACGATCAGCCAGATTTTTAAGGTAACTCTTGACGAACTTCTGTTGCAGGATATGAGTCAAGTAACAGGCAGCAGTTATCTTGCCAAAAGACGGCAAATGAAGATGATGAGCGCCGATAGAAACGTTATTCATTTTGTTCCGGTAAAGGCGGCAGCCGGTTATCTTGCCGGATACGCCGATAGTGAATTTATTGACGAATTAAATACTTTCACGTTGCCAATGCTTTCCGGCGGAAGTTATCGCGCTTTTGAAATAATTGGCGATAGTATGATGCCCACGCCAAGTGGAAGTGTTATCGTCGGTGAAAAAATAGAAAATATAGATAGTGTAAAAAATAACGCTGCGTATATTGTGGTTAGCAAAAGTGAAGGAATTGTTTATAAGAGAGTCGTAAAAAATAATAAGAATAAAAATAAATTAACCCTTGTAAGCGACAATCCTTCATTTCAGCCGTACCAGGTTCAAACGGCTGACGTGTTGGAAATGTGGCAGGCCCAGGCAGTTATTAATAAAGTAACTCAACACCAAAGATGGGACGTGGATTCTCTGGTAAACCTGGTTAGCAATTTACAAGACCAGGTAAGTAGTTTGAAGAAAAAGATGAATTAGAAAATGGATTTAGTTTGTATTTTTTTGGTTTAATTTGTACCATCTCGAAGTCGAACTTTTAAGTAATAAACCATTCAATTATACATCTATTCACAATCAAAAAGAACGATCATGATTAAATTACAGATTATCGGGCATCTCGGCGGGGATTGCACAACAAACGAAGTAAGCGGAAGAACCGTTATAAATTTTAATGTGGCGCATTCTGAAAAATATAAAGACGCCCAGGGAAATTTAGTAGATAAAACTACATGGGTAAAATGTGCCTATTGGACCGACAGGTCTGCAATTGCACAATATTTAAAAAAGGGCCAACTTGTTTATGTGGAAGGTTCTCCTGAAGCCGAAGCATATATGAATAAAGAGAATCAGGCTGCTGCTGCTTTAAAAATGAATGTTTTCAGAATTCAATTATTAGGCAGCAAAAATGACAACCAGGGAGGAAATACCCAAGAAAATTCTTCTTATCAAAATACAACATCATCTTCCTCAAATGTAAATCAGCAAGCGTCATCAACCGTTGAAGAACCAGCGGATGATTTGCCATTTTAAATGATCAACATATTCGGGTGTTCGTACTAAGCGGCTTTCATTTATGAGCCGCTTTTTTTTATTGGGATCATTCTAAACCAGAATAAAAGAGGAAATTTTACAAATATTAAAATATTGCACGGTTAACAAATACCTTTGATTTTTTTAAAAATAAATTATGACGAATTTCTTAAATGAGCTTTTTGCCGATCAGCAATACGATGAAAATAATTTTTTTCTGATCGCCGGTCCTTGTGTGGTAGAAAGTGAAGAATTAATTTTTGATGTTGCAGAAAAAGTTTCAGCACTTTGCAAAAAGTTTCAGATTCCTTATATCTTTAAATCGTCCTATCGAAAAGCAAATCGTACAAGTGCTGCATCTTTTACCGGCCTCGGCGATGAAACTGCTTTGAAAATGATTCAAACAATTGGTAGTCATTTTTCTCTTCCAACGATTACGGATATTCATGCGCATGAGGAAGCTGCGATGGCTGCAAAATATGTAGACATTTTACAAATACCGGCCTTTCTTTGCAGACAAACCGATCTTTTAGTTGCTGCTGCCCAAACAGGCAAAATTGTGAATGTAAAAAAGGGCCAGTTTGTAAACGGCGAGTCAATGAAATTTGCGGTTGAAAAAATTAAAAAAGCAGGTAATGAAAAAGTAATGCTTACCGATCGTGGAAATACTTATGGTTATAATGATTTGATTGTTGATTACAGAAATATTCCGATTATGAAAGAACAACATGTTCCGGTAATTATGGATTGTACCCACAGTTTACAACAGCCAAATCAAAATGGTGGCGTTACAGGTGGTAATCCAAAAATGATCGAAACCATTGCCAAAGCTGCGATTGCGACGGGGGCAGATGGTCTGTTTATTGAAACTCATCCCAATCCTGCTGTTGCTAAAAGTGACGGAGCAAACATGCTGCGGCTTGATCTTTTAGAAGAACTTCTTTTTAAATTAATCAGGATTCGAAAAGCAATACAATAAAATTTGAACAACGCTTTTATTTGAAAATTATTTTCGTTTATACATGACCGTTATCTTAACGGTGAAAATACAAAATGCGTTTATTTGTTAGTTTACTGTGAATATATTTTTTAGGAAATCAAAAAGTTAAGAATACTTTTTGCCGCATTTTCTGAAGCGTTCCCGCCTTCAGAAAGTAATTGTTTTAATTCCAAATAATCCTGCTGAATCTTTTCTTTTTTTTTGGGATTAAATAAAATTGAATTCAATTCAACAGAAATTTTTTCCGGAGTAAGATTATTTTGAATTAACTCTTTTACCACTTCTTTATTCATGATTAAATTAACGAGACAGATGAATTTTAATTTCACCAGCCGCTTTGCAATCTGGTAAGAAATATTTCCCGCTTTGTAACAAACAATTTCCGGAACGCCAAATAAAGCGGTTTCCAGAGTAGCAGTTCCTGATGTAACCAAAGCCGCTACAGACCTCAATAACAGAGAATATGTGTCATTTGAAATCAGCTTTACATTCTTATGATCTTTTATAAATTTTTTATAGAAATCATCTTCAATTGAAGGTGCTTTGCCTACGATAAATTGATAACCCGGAAATTTTTTTGTTGCTTCAAGCATGATCGGGAGCTTGGCTTCTATTTCCTGTTGCCGGCTGCCGGGCAATAAGGCAATTGTATTTTCTGAAAGATGAATTTCCGGATGATCTTTTTTAAAATCTTCGATCACATTCACCAAAGGATGACCAACATATTCCACTTCGTAATTCCATTTTTTGTAGAACTCTTTTTCAAACGGAAGAATCACCAACATTTTATCAATGTATTTTTTTATATTTTTTACACGGCTTTCTTTCCATGCCCAAACTTGAGGAGAAATATAAAACACTGTTTTGTAGTGATTTTCTTTTGCCCATTTGGACATTCGTAAATTAAAACCGGGATAATCGATAAAAATAATTACATCAGGATGAAATGCTGAAATATCATTTTTACAAAATTTAAAATTCTTTAAAATTTCCGAAAGATTTTTGATTACTTCTGCGAAACCCATAAAAGCTAAATCTTTGTAATGCTTTACCAGTTCAGCTCCTGTGCCTTTCATTTTGTCGCCACCCCAGCAACGGATATCAGCATTCAAATCAATTTTTTGTAATTCTTTTATTAGGTTACTTCCATGTAAATCGCCTGAAGCTTCACCGGCTATAATGTAATATTTCATACTGATGCAATGTACGATGCAAATTGAAAAGTGGGAAAAAGGAGAAGAGAATCAGAGTTGGATTATTTATTGTATTATTTTATAAATGGTTGCTTTTTTGTCGCCAGTCTTTTCTAACATTCCTTTAATACATTATTTTCACCATTGTAAAAATTGGGAAAGTTTATCATAATTACAACCCATCCATAAATTGTCCATGAATATAATCTACCACCGCAGGAAGGTTTTGAGTTTGCTCAAATACTTTTAATTGTCTATCTGCTCCTGTTCCTTCCTCCAGAATTTTATGAACGTATCCTATAGTATTTTTTATTCCTAACGGGCTTGCTACATCATCAATAAAATCGAGTAATTCATAAATCAAAACGCGTGTGTTTACTTCGCTTTCTTTACCAAAATCAATCATGCTTCCTTCAATGCCATAGCGGCTTGCGCGCCATTTATTTTCATTGATCAGCATTCTTGGGTAAATAATAAAATTGAGATTCTGCATCCGGAGTTTATAAAGTTTTGCACAGATTCCCTGGAACAATGCAGCTATCGTAATCGTTTCCTGAACAGTTAATGGGACATCACAAATTCTGAATTCTACCGTATTAAAAAAAGGATGAACTCTCAGGTCCCACCAGATCTTTTTTGCATTGTCAATGCAATTTGTTTTTACCAAAATCTTTATATAGTTATCGTAAGATTCGATACTTTCAAAAAAATCTGGAATGCCCGTACGCGGAAATTTGTCAAAGATTTTTGTGCGGTAAGATTTATAACCTGTTTGCCTTCCTTCCCAAAAAGGAGAGTTGGTGCTTAATGCAAAAACATGTGGTAAAAAATATCTTGCCGAATTGGCAATATGAATTGCCATTTCACGATTTTCCATTCCTACGTGTACATGCAAACCGAAAATTAAATTGCTTCGCGCAGCTTCCTGCAACTCTTTTACAATATCGCTGTAACGGGCGTGTTCAGTGATTAATTGCCTTTCCCAATGGCTAAAAGGATGCGTACCCGAAGCGCCAATCCATAAGCCAAGATCGCCGGCAATATTTGAAATTGTTTTTCTGAGATTCGCAACATCCATAAAGGCCTCATCAATATCCTGGCAAATATCTGTGCCCACTTCCACTACCGCCTGGTGCATTTCTGCTTTTACTTTATCCTTAATTAATTTTTCTCCTTCCTGAACAATTCTTTGCTCATGGCTTTTTAATTCCCGGCTTTCAGGGTCGAGAACCATATATTCTTCTTCTATTCCAATCGTAAAATGTTTGTAAGAAACAGCAGCCATTTTTTAGTTTTATTATTTTATAATAGCCAATCAGGTAATTGCCTAATTAGCACATTTTTTTATATATTCACCCCATGTAAGATTGTCTTTTCCATCTTTATTTGTTTGTGCTTTTTTGATGGCAAAGTTAGCAGCAGTTTCTACAACCCAATCAAAATTTTCCTGGCCCACGCTGGTCAGTTCAGCATCCGGTGCAGGATTACAAAAATCAATGGCATAAGGCACTCCGTCGCGAAGCGCTAACTCAACCGTATTGAAATCGTAGCCTAAATATTTACAAATCCGAATGACAATACCTGTCATCAGCTCCAATCTTTTTTGATCTGGTTTGAAATCGGCCACATAACGAAGATGATGCGGATTGCGCGGTTCGTAAGGCATGATGCGCACGTCTTTTCCGCCAATACAATAGCAACGGTAATATTCATCAAAAATTATTTCCTCCTGCAGCATCATTACGAGTTCACCAGTTTCGCCATGCTTCGTAAAAAAATCATCAATTCCGGTTACTTTATAAACACTCTTCCAACCGCCTCCTGCGTGGGGTTTCATGTATGCGGGGAAACCGATATAATCAAAAATACTATCCCAATCCAAAGGATAAGCAAGATTTGAAAAAGACTGATCCGTAGTGTCTGCGGGCAACGAACTGGAAGGGATAATGACCGTTTTTGGAACGGGGACATCAATTTTTGTGGCCAGACAATTATTAAAAAATTTTTCATCGGCGCTCCACCAAAATGGATTATTGATCACGGCCGTTCCGCAAAGCGCAGCATTTTTCAAATAAGCGCGGTAAAAGGGAACATCCTGTGAAATGCGGTCCACTATTACTTCGTAGCCGCTGCTCTCGCCTTGGACTACTTTATCGATACGAACAGGTTCTGCAATTATTCCTTCAATATTTTTTTGATTTATTCTTTCAATAAACGCTTCCGGAAAACTTCTTTCCCTTCCAAATAAAATTCCAATTTTTTTCATGATAGCTATTTTAATTATGAGAAAAAGGTTCCGTGAAAACAACCGGAAAAGAAAATATTCTCCAATTGCTAATGTAACAAAATTAATTTTTATGAATAAAAAACCTCGCAGATTTTCAAACTGCTGTTGTGTGCGGATTTTAGCCGGCATTATTTTTTGTCTTTCTTTTTTTAAGAGTTAACCAGTAAATAAACATTTAAGTGGAAATCTTATTTTCATTTGTAAGAAATGCTACCAAATAAAAATTTATACCGCTTAAAAAAAATAACTTTTTTTAATGCTTTTTACTTTTGAAATCATTTATTTATTCCATTACTTCGCCACCAAAAAATTATTTAATGAAACAAATTACCTCTTTAATTTTTAGCCTTTTGGCAGCGCTCTTTTTTGCGCAAAGTATTTCTGCACAAGACACTTCTGTTTATAACAAAAACCAGGTTTTTGATCCTTTGTTTACAACGCATGAGGCGACAGAATTTCGCAGCGCGAATGGGGCTCCCGGGCCAAAATATTGGCAGAATAATGCAGATTATTCCATTCATACAACCCTCGATGAAAAAGATACCACACTTAAAGGTGATGTGTCAATTAATTATACCAACAATAGTCCTGATGAATTAAATTATTTATGGCTTCAGTTAGATCAGAATCTTTTTGATCCTGAATCGCGCGGTTCAGCAACGACACCAGTTTCAGGCGACCGCTTTGATGTAAAAGGTTATAAAAAAGGAGGCTATCATATTGAATCCGCTTCTGTAATTTATAAAGGAAAAACGTACAAAATAACTCCGGTAATTACCGACACAAGAATGCAACTGCGTTTACCTTTCTCTATTAAACCGAATGGTGATAAAATCAGTATTAAAGTAAATTATTTTTTCTCTATTCCTGAATATGGCGCCGATCGTATGGGAAGATTATATACAAAAAATGGTGTCATTTATCAACTGGCACAATGGTATCCGCGTATGTGTGTTTATGATGCAGTGAAAGGTTGGAATACCTTGCCTTATATGGGTTTAGGAGAATTTTACTGCGAATATGGAAACTTTAATTATTATGTTACCGTGCCTGCAAATATGATCGTTGCCGGTTCGGGCGATCTTCAAAATCCTGAACAGGTTCTTACTTCAACAGAAATAAAAAGATTAAATGAAGCGCGTAAAAGTGATAGTACTGTTTTTATAATTAATGAAAATGAAATTGGTAATAAATCTACCAGGCCTTCTGAAAAGGGAATGTTGACATGGCATTTTAAAATGCAAAATTCGCGCGATGTTTCGTGGACTGCCTCTAAAGCTTTTATGTGGGATGCGGCAAGAGTTAATTTCCCTTCGGGAAGAAAAGGAATTTCCATGGCTGTTTATCCGGTAGAAAGTGCAGGATATGATAAATATGGAAGATCCACTCAATATTTAAAACAAAGCATTGAATTTTATTCAAAGGATTATTTTGAATATCCCTGGAACTCAGCGGTAGTTGTGGCTGGCGTGGCTTTAGGCATGGAATATCCGGGAATCGTTTTTTGTAGTTATAAAATTGGAAAAGCGGGTTTATGGCATGATGTAACACATGAAATTGGACACAATTGGTTTCCGATGATTGTTGGGACAAACGAAAGACGGTACATGTGGATGGATGAAGGAATGAATACTTTTATCAATGGCTTTGCTTCTAATTCTTTTAATCATGGAGAATATGGAGACACAACAAACAAAAGTATTTTGAGAGAGGCCGCTTCATTGAAGAGAAGCAAAGATCCTTTGATGACTCCACCGGAATCTATTAGCCTTCGGGATTATGGACAATATTATTCTAAAACTGCAGTAGGATTAAATATTTTGCGCACTTCAATTATTGGTGCGGATAGATTCGATTATGCTTTCAGAACTTATATCAAACGTTGGGCTTTTAAACATCCACAGCCAAATGATTTTTTCAGCACAATGAATGACGCGGCGGGAGAAGACCTGAATTGGTTTTGGAAAGAATGGTTTTATAAAACATGGAAATTTGATCAGTCTGTAAAAAGTGTAAAATACGTGGATGAAAAACCGGAAAATGGCGCTTTCATCACGATTGAAAACTTAGAGCGAATGGCGTTGCCTGTTATTATAAAAATCACCGAACAAAATGGAAAAACACAGATAATAAAATTGCCCGTGGATGTGTGGAAACGTGATACAGACTGGACTTTCAAATATAATTCCACTTCCCCCATTACTCAAGTAGTTTTGGATCCGGATGGCGAATTGCCAGACGTAAACCGAAAAAATAATACCTGGGAAGCGACGAAATAAATAGTTTTTTTTAATCCGGATGGTTCTATAATTTTTATTTTTTAAAAATTATTTAATCATCCGGTTTTATTTTATCCGCCGGGGAAAGAAGTTATTTATGGCTTTCCGTAGTTTCACCGGCAGTAAATGAATAAATAACCAAGATTTGTATATTCAATTCACATAATGGTTGTAAACGAACAAATAATGCCATTTTTTATTTTGCTTTTTCAATTCAAATTCATTTTCTTTCCCGATTTTTTATTAAAATACAAAATATTATACAGGAATGGTAATTTGATAATTGTTTTCATATTGTAACTTCACCCCGTTTTATTTTTCAAAACATTTATTAAGTCATGCAATTAAAAGATTCTATTTCACTGGCTTTTCGCACGGTTAAAAGTAATAAGCTGCGGACAGGGATAACCGTTGCTATAATTGCGTTTGGGATCATGGCATTGATTGGAATTATTACTGCAATTGCCTCAATGAATCAAAGCCTTTCTGAAAGTTTTGCAACGATGGGTGCTAATTCATTCAGCATTCAATATCGCGATAGAAATATAAGGATTGGAGGCGGTGGAAGAGAAGTTAAAAAAACGCGTGCAGGTATGAAAGAAAAAAAATCAAACGCAAGAAAAATAATTACTTACCAGGAAGCGAGGCTTTTTAAACAGCGATATAAATTTCCAGCCCGGGTAGGGATTGCTTTGAGTGGTCCTCAAAGTATTATTGTGAGTAATGGTGAAGTAAAAACGAATCCCAATATTTCCATGACCGGGGGTGATGAAAATTATTTAATGCTCAATGGATATACATTGGGCGGCGGAAGGAATTTTAATAATATGGATGTCGAAACCGGACGCAGTATTTGTATTCTGGGAAGCAGTCTTGCCAAAAAATTATATGGCGACAATACACTTCGTGCCATTGACAGAACCATTACATCGGATGGCATCAAATACAGGGTGATCGGTGTTTTGAAAGACAAAGGATCCAGTGCATTTTTTAATGCGGATAATATTGTGCTCACCACTTACAACAATATTCGACGTCTTTTTCCTACCGACGGCACTTCTTATAATATTGGTATTATGGTAAACAATATCAATGAAATGGATGCAGCCATATCAGAAGCCAAGGGAACTTTTAGGCCGATAAGAAAACTCGCCATTGATGAAGAAAATAATTTTTTTATTGATAAAAGCGACAGCATAGCAGAAGTATTTAAAAGCAGTCTTGGCGCAATTACAACGGCTGCTGCATTTATTGGATTGATTACTTTATTTGGCGCAGCCATTGGGTTAATGAATATTATGCTTGTGGCTGTAAGCGAACGTACGCGGGAGATTGGCTTGATAAAAGCGATTGGCGGAAAAAGTAAAAGTATCCGCCAACAGTTTCTTTTTGAATCTGTTTTTATCAGTTTGATCGGAGCTATTTTAGGAATTATTCTGGGAGTAATTGTTGGAAATGTAGTAGGAATATTTCTTCATACCGGCTTTGTAATTCCATGGGGTTGGGTAGTTACCGGCATTGTAGTTTGCTCGGCAGTCGGTCTTTTTGCAGGCTTATATCCTGCAGTAAAGGCAGCCAGATTGGATCCTATTGTAGCGTTGCGTTACGAATAAAAAACTGTGAATTATAATTATGGCTTTGAGAAGATTATTTTTATAAAAATATAATTCTTAGAATACTCTATTCGTGTCCACCCTGGAATTTTTTTTTAAATTTCTAAATTATCCTCCATTTTTATTTATTTTTTTATGAGTTCATTAACTTTCAAATATTTTACTAACTTGTGCACCACTTTAAAATATTTTTTAAAGAAATAATAATTATAATTTTTTTTTTCGTTACACTTGCATTCTCAAATTCTACTTAACAAAATCTATAAACTTAAACATTTAAAACTAAACCAACATGGCAGATTTAAAGACTCCTGCAAACGCTCCTGTAAACGCTACCACTTCGGTGCAGGCCAAAAAGTCAAATAACATCATTTCTTTATTGGCACCTGTTATTTGTATTATCGCTGGTTATATTATCTGGCGTTTTGTTATTGGGGCTAATAGCAATTTTACAACCCCTGATCCGAAAGGAGGCTTCTGGCCTAACCAGTTAGGGCCAAAAGGTGATTTGGCCAGAATGTATGAAGGTGGAATTATTGTTCCAATTCTGATTGGTTGTTTCTTAATAGTATTTACGTTTGTAATTGAAAGAGCTTTGACAGTTTCAAAAGCAGCTGGCAAATCTTCAAATGCAGAATTTATCAGAAAAGTTCAGTTTTACCTTGCTGATAAAAAGATTGATGCTGCCATTGCAGAATGCGACAAACAAAAAGGTTCTGTTGGAAATGTAATGAAAGCAGGTTTACGTAAATACAGGCAAATGGTCACCGATAGCGAATTAGATACAGATCAAAAAGTACTGGCGATTCAAAAAGAAATTGAAGAAGCCACTTCTCTTGAACTTCCCATGCTCGAAAAAAACCTGGTATTCCTTTCTACTCTTGCCTCTGTTTCAACCTTGATTGGATTATTAGGAACAGTGGTTGGTATGATTCGCGCATTTGGTGCATTAGGTGAATCTGGCGGTGGAGATGCAGCACGTACTTTATCAATCGGTATTGCTGAAGCCTTGTACAACACGGCTTTGGGAATTGGTACTTCTGCGTTTGCGATTATTACTTATAACATTTTCACTACCAAAATTGATGCAATCACTTACGGTATTGATGAATCAGGCTTCACTTTAACACAAAGCTTTGCTTCGTTGTATAAATAATTTTGTGGAATTTTTTGAATCCTGAATCTAATTATTATTAAAACAAACAACTAATGGCAAGAGCTAAAATAAAACGCGGAAGCACGAGTGTGGATATGACGCCTATGTGTGACGTTGCCTTTCTTTTGTTAACTTTTTTCATACTTGCAGCTCAGTTTAAGCCTACCGAGGCAGTGGAAGTAAATCCGCCAACTTCGGTATCGAATAAAGTTGCGCCCGAAAAGGATTTCCTGAACGTAACCATCAGTAAAGACAATAAAGTGTTCCTGCTTATGGATCCTGCAATTAGAGGAGATGTGTTGGATGAATTGGGAAAAGAAAGAAATATTTCTTTCTCAGCACAAGATAAGCAGAATTTTGAAAAGGCAGATTTCGTTGGAGTTCCATTGAGCCAACTTAAACAATTTATTCAACTCAAACCGGAACAGGTAAAAAGTGCGGAATTGGCAGGCATTCCTGTAGACAGCGCCAACAATGAGTTGTCTTCATGGATTTCCGCTGCGATTAATGCAAGAATGGGTTCGTCGCTAAATTTTTTGATAAAGGGAGACGATAAGGCGAAATACCCAACATTCAAAGCTGTCATTGATGCATTTAAAGCAAATGATCAATATAAATACAATCTTGTAACCAATTCAAAATCTATTCCGGAAGGTAGTGAACTCTACAAAAAGAATATGGCTGAACAGACTGGTGATAAACCTGCGGAATAAGTATTGTAAATCAGATTATCAAATAAAAAATTTATAATTATGGCAGAGATGGAAGTAAAGGAGAGTAAGAAAAAGGGACCGGGCGTCAAAAAAAGTAAAAAACATTCCACCCGGGTTGACCTTACTCCCTG
>JBEPVG010000003.1:0-22637 GCA_041691175.1 Chitinophagaceae bacterium | reverse complement strand
GTATCGAATTAATCAAAAAGGATTATTAGGATTATTTGAAAATCGGGTAGATGACGATACAAGATCGGGAGTAGAATTATATTTTTACAATGACATGAAACCCACAGATTGGGCTATTGGAAAGGGTATAAACGGAGAATACTTTTGTCCCGGTATAGATGAAGATGCCCCAACTAATTATAGAAACATCATAGAAACAGGTTATTTACAAATAATTTTGAAAGGAGGAATAATCAGGCTGATACTTTACCTGCTCATTGCAGTACCGGCAATTATTTTAGGTCTTTTTTTTTCAAAAAATTTATTGTCTAAAGCAGCTGGCATTTGGATCTTAATATCACTAATCAGTCTATATCCGGCAACAGTTAATTCTTTCAATTTGAATTACTTGCTTGTTTGGATATCAATTGGAATTTGCTATTCAAAAGAACTAAGGATCTTATCAGATGATCAGATTGCAGATTTGATTCATACCCCTTCCAATGTTGAAACAAATAACTAACAATGAAATTATATAGCATCTAATATATGAATAATGGTATTAGTGTTATTATACCAGTTTACAACCGGGAACTTTTCATAAAGGAAGCTATCCAAAGTGTCTTATCCCAGGATTATGAAGGAATTATCGAAGTATTAATATCGGATGATGGCTCAACCGATAGGAGCTTAATCATAGCGGAATCTTTTGGTGAAAAAGTAAAAATATTAAGAAAACCAAAGAATTGTTTAACTCAGGGAGTTTCATCCACCAGGAATAGAGGGTTGAGAGAAGCTACTCAGCCATTAATAAGTTTTCTTGATTCAGATGATTTTTATTTGTCTGGCCACTTAAAAAAGATTTGTAAAGATTTCGAAAATAATGCTGAATTAGGTTTTGCATTTTGCAGGTTACTGGAGGTAAAAGAGGTTAATGGAGAAAAAATTTATAAACCCTGGACACATAAAAAAATTTTTAAGGGGGACATTAAAAACCCAGTTGTTTCTAGGTGTAAAATTGTCCATACAAACAGCTTTGTTTTCCGTCGGGAAGTCTTTGATTTAGTTGGCCATTTTAATGAAAAATATCCTAATGGAGAAGATGGTGATCTTTGGATGAGAATTAGCGAGCAATTTAAAGGAATATTTTGTAACTATTACGGGGCGGTTTATCGGATAGAGCACGGGACTGGACAATTGACTAACAATACATCGGATAGTATAAACTCTTGCAACACAGAAATTTTTAAAAATGCTGTAATTCGATTTCATAAGCTTGGATTGATGGATTCGTACAGAATGTTTGAATTAAAACATCAAATACTGCACAACGAGTTTGGGAGTAAGGGTTATGTTTATTATATCAGGTATTTAAATTTAATCAGGCAATATCCATTGGATTTTTTACGACGGATTAGAATCGGATTCTATGAGATTCTAGAAAAAAAGGAATCCATGAGATGGAAAGATTTACGGCATTTCTCTGAAAAAATATGACCTCCATAATTCAGTAGCGAAAAAAAAAACTACATGTGCCTCCTCTCTATAATAATTCCTGTATTTAATAAAGAAGAGTATATCGATGAATGTATAAATTCAATATTAAATCAAACCTTTACTGATTTTGAACTTCTTTTAATAGATGATGGGTCGACTGATGGCAGCGATTTAAAATGCGATTATTATAAGAATCTCGATAAAAGAGTAAAAGTAGTTCATCAGGAAAATAGAGGTGTTTCAGCAGCGCGAAATCTCGGGTTATCTATATCTAAAGGAAAATACATTGGTTTTATTGATAGTGATGATACTATTGAAAATGATATGTATGAATTATTAATTAATAATGCTTGCATTCACCAGGCCGATATTTCAGTATGCAGCATGAAGTGCATCAACCCAATGAAGAAACAAAAATTTTTAGGAAGAGAGGAAAATGTAAAGGTTTATAATAAGGATCAAGCAATCACCTTGTCATTAAACGGAAGGTTCTGGGCAAGTGCTAACAATAAAATATACAAAACAGAAATAGCGAAAAATATTAAATTTGAAGGAAGAGTAAACGAAGATCTTTTATATACTTTTATTGCATTTTCACAAGCTAACCGAACAGTGTTTCAAGATGTTGAAAAATATAATTACTATGTGAGAAGTAATTCTGCAAGCCTCTCCAAATTCAATCGTACCTACATGGAAATCATAAATATTTCCAAAAGAATTGTTGAAATCGTTAGTGAAAAAATGAAATGTCATTTGGAAGAGGCAAAATCATTGGATTTCTCAAATAATATTTCATTGCTAAATCTTCTATTACTCGCTGGCACTGAGAATTACTATAGGGAATATGAATTAGTAAAATCCAATCTTATAGAATATTCAAATTTTTTGAAAAGCACAAATTTGATAAGTAAAAAGCAACGATATGCTTACAATATCTATAAAAGAAGCCCAAAAGTTTACTCTTATTTACTACGATTATATTCTTCAATTTTTGCAAAGGATTTAATGCACAGAACAAATTTATAGAAATAATAAAAATGAAAGGATATGTGTGGAATCACAGGTTTTTTACATTTTGATAGAGAAAGGATAGCAGATGCAATAGTCATAAAAAAAATGACTGATTCTATAGCTTATCGTGGACCAGATGGAGAAGGCTTCTACCTGAATGAAAATTTGGCTTTAGGACATCGGCGTCTTTCAATTATAGATTTATCTACAGGTAGTCAACCGATGTTTAATGAAGATAAATCAATAGTTCTAATTTTTAACGGTGAAATTTATAATTACATTGAATTGCGGGAGGAATTAAAGCAATTTGGTTTGAAATTTCAAACGAATTCAGATTCAGAAGTTATTATTAAGGCATATGAGAAGTGGGGAATTGATTGCCAAAAAAAATTCAATGGAATGTGGGCATTTGCTTTATGGGATCAAAATTATCAACAACTTCTACTTTCCCGGGACAGGATTGGCGAAAAACCTTTGCATTATTGTGTATTTGATAATACCTTAATTTTTGGTTCAGAAATAAAATGCCTTCTGACATACGGGGTTCCTAAAATTCCAAACTTTGAACTCCTGGACATTTATCTCACTTTAAGTTATATTCCTGCTCCCTTCACTTTTTATAAAGATATTCATAAACTAAAAGCTGGTCATTGTCTTATTGTGAAAGACAAAAATATTAAGGACATTGAATATTGGAATTTACCTGAAATTGATGAAAAAAATATGATCCAGAATAAAGGAGAGGTATACGGAAAGTTTGAAGATTTGTTTAAAGATTCAGTAAAGATAAGAATGAGAAGCGACGTTCCTTACGGCGCCTTTCTAAGTGGGGGCCTTGATTCTTCCTCAATAGTAGCTTTAATGTCAGAAATTAGTTCTTTCCCAGTAGAGACATTTACTATTGGATTTAAAGAAAAGGCTTTTGATGAGAGGTTATTGGCTAGGCAGGTAGCTAATAAATTTCGTACGAACCACCATGAGTATGTAGTACAACCCGATTCATTCAACATTTCATTAAAAAATATTTCTCATCATTATGACGAGCCTTTTGGTGATTCATCAGCAATACCAACAAGCTATGTTTCAAAATTTGCGTCAAGTAAAGTAAAAATGGTATTAACAGGAGACGGCGGTGATGAAGTTCTTTCAGGATATACAATTTATCAGGGCGAAAAGTTCGCCTCTCAATATCAAAAGATGCCATCATGGATTAAAAATGAAATACCTGTAATACTTCATCAACTCTCCAAACCAATAAAAGGTTCTTTCCGATATAAACTCAATCGTGTTCAAAATGTTTGTTTATCGTCAAATTTAGATTTCAATAGTCGTTATCTGGCAAAAGCTGCTTACATTGACAGGTCAATAATACAAGAGATAACAGGAAAAGAAAAAGTATATCCAGCAAGGGAATTCCTTAATGATTTTATGAAACAATGTTCTTACAAGGATCCATTCTATAAATTAATGTTTTTAAATTTCAAGCTATCCCTGCCAGATGATATGCTTGTGAAAGTGGACAGAATGAGTATGGCATCCTCTCTTGAAACGCGCACTCCTTTTTTGGATTATAGATTAATAGAGTACATGGTAAAGGTTCATAAAGATGTGAAAATGCATAATTATCAACGAAAAACAATTTTAAGAAATACCATCGGTAAGAAACTTCCCTCAGCTCTTTTATCTGCTTCAAAAAAAGGATTCCGGATTCCTCTAAGGGAATGGTTTAAAGACGATTCCTTTTCAAAAAAATTATCGGGGCTTGATGCTACTATGCCTTTTTTAAATAATAAAATTTTACTTCAGATTAGCGAAATGAATAAAAAGGGGGAAAAAGATTACGGCAATTTCATGTGGATGCTTTTTGTTTTAAACGAATGTTTAGAGAAGCAATATGCATAATCATTAAAGTATTGGGCTACTCCCCATTTTATACTTTATAATTATTATGAAGAAAATATTAATTCTCGTTCCAGATTTGAGTTTGCCCGGCGGTGTAACCAATTATTATAATATTTTGCAATTAGCGAATGCAGAAAACATTTCTTATTTTTTTGTAAACAGAGCCAAGCCGCAATCCACAATCGCAACCCTTATTCGTGTATTGGTAAATTATGGAAAATTTATTTATATAATTTTTTCAGGAAAGTATGAAATCATACACATAAATCCATCTCTTGATTACCGATCATTTTATAGGGATTCTGTTTTTGTTATTATCTCCCGAATACTCAACAAAAAAACGCTGGTATTTTTTAGAGGATGGCTTGAAGAGTATGAAGAAACAATAAAAAAAAATAAATTTAAATCCTGGTTGTTCAAAATCAGCTATGCAAAAGCGGACAAATTCATAATATTAAGCAGGCTTTTTAAAGAAAAATTGATCGAATTAGGCGTTTCGAAAGATAAAGAATTTTTTATTGAGACTACTGTTGCTGATAATACTTAT
Organism: Chitinophagaceae bacterium; assembly: GCA_041691175.1. Taxonomy (GTDB): domain Bacteria; phylum Bacteroidota; class Bacteroidia; order Chitinophagales; family Chitinophagaceae; genus Ginsengibacter. The sequence continues at coordinate 17,701 of JBEPVG010000003.1, read as the reverse complement.
TTAGAAAGCTTTGATCTGGAAAGGAAATTAGTTTCTTATAATGATAAAATAAAGGTTCTTTTTTTATCCAGAATTTTAAAGGAGAAAGGAATTTATATAGCTGTAGATTCATTTCAGGAATTTTTGAAAAGATTTCCGAATAAACAAGCGAGCCTTACGATTGCAGGTGACGGTCCAGAATTATCGAAAGTAAAAGATTATGTAGCAAAAAAAAATATCCCGGAGATTATTTTCACTGGTTACGTTACGGGTGAAATGAAAAAAAAGGTCCTTTACCAATCTCATGTTTTATTATTTCCGAGCTACTCTGAAGGTATGCCGAATGTAGTTCTCGAAGCAATGCTTTATGGAATGCCGATAATTTCAAGAACAACTGGTGCGATTCCAGACATAGTGCATCAAAATGTTAATGGGTTTTTGACTGAAAGCTTTCAGCCGCAAGTCTTTACTGAATTTCTTTCATTGATGGCAGCTGACTCAGAATTATACAGAAAAATTTCTGAACGCAATTATAAAGTAGCTGCTGAAAAATTTACAAACGAAAAAGTAAAAGAACGGATCTTGATGATTTATAAATCTTTTTAATTTTATTTTAAGCACGATTTTGGAATGGTAACTATTTGCTTAAAACAATTTCCCCAAAATCAAAATTTCGGTTATTTGTTCTTTTACTATTGATATATTATATAAAAAATGATAACAACTTCTGAACCGCTAATTAATAAAATTTCAAAAGCTTTGAGAGATGATGTCTCAAATAGTATTGAGAAATTTATTAAATGGCTAAAAATAAATGGTTATTCTTCTTACGATCAATATGATTTTTGGAGTACCCGATATGGGATTAAAGCTAAAAAGCTTTACTATAAAAACAAAATACTTGGAATCCCTCTCGTAGCTCCTATTTTTTTAGCAGAAATATTTTATCCAAAAAGCCGAAAAAAGCTTGTAACTAAAAAAAGGTTCCCAATTGCAGATGCTCATTTCATTCTTGGTTTCCTAAATCTTTTTGAGTCTACCTCAAAACAAGAATATTTAGAAGAAGCTGAAATAGTTGCGGCCGAGCTTTTAAAAAGCTCGGTTCCTGGATTTTCTGGATATTGTGGTGGATATCCTTTTGACTGGATGACCACCAGAGGGCTCTGGACAAGTGGTATTCCACTAATCACAACGACAGGTTATTGCTTTGAAGCATTTCTTAAACTTTTCGACATTACAAATGATCAAAAATACTTTGATATTGCCTATTCAATTTTCGTTTTCACTTTAAAAGATATTAAAGACACCCCAATAGCAGATGGAATTGCATCAGCCAGTTATTCCCCTGTTGATAATAGTCAAATCGTAAATGCAAATGCATACCGTTCCTTTGTGTTGGTGGAAGGTTCCAGGAGGTTTAATAATAATGACGCCTTAGAAAAAGCGAAATTGAATATCAACTTTATTTTACAAAATCAAAATCAAGATGGATCATGGAAATATGCAGTAAACGATGAAAGGGATAATTTTGTGGATCACTTCCATACTTGTTTTGTTATAAAAAATCTTTACAAAGCAAATTTAATTTTGAACGATGACAGGATTTCATCAGCAATAAAAAAAGGTTTTGATTTTTACAAAAAATATCTTTTTGATGAAAGTGGAAGCCCAATTCCATTTGCAAAACTTTCCAGGTTAAATGTTGTCAAAAGAGAATTATACGATTATGCGGAAGGAATCTCACTTTGCCTTCTTTTACAATCAACTGATAATGAGGCAAAAAAGCTTACAGAGAACATAGTTAATGAAGTGATTTGTTCTTACCAAAATCAAGATGGAAGCTTTTTCACAAACGTCAATCTTTTTAATATTCCAAATAAAATACCTTACTTGAGATGGCCCCAGGCTCAATTATTTTTTGCTCTTACAAATTATCTAAAAAACTAAGCAAAGATGTGTGGAATTGCAGGAAGTGTGAATACTGAAATAAACGAACGAACTCTCGATCTTATCAAACACCGTGGCCCCGATTCAAACGGGCTTGTCCAAGAAAACATAAACGGAAATATAGTTTATTTAGGCCATACGCGATTGTCAATTGTTGATTTGAGCGAAGCTGGAAGTCAACCCATGTATTCAGATTGTGGCAACTATTGTATTACTTTCAATGGGGAAATTTATAACCATCTGGAGCTAAGAGAAAAACTACACGGGATAAATTTTAAAGGCCATTCTGATACAGAAACAATACTCTATTATATCAGGGAATTTGGAATTGAGTCGATCGCTGATTTCAAAGGTATCTTTGCTTTTGGTTTTTTAGATAAAGTACAACAGAAATTATTTCTTGTTAGAGATCAATTTGGAGTAAAACCACTATATTATTACTTTTCAGGAAACAAACTTATTTTCGGTTCAGAGCTAAAGGTGATCCTTTCAAGTAAAGATTATAAAAAAGAAGTGGACCTAAATTCTTTAAACACCTTACTATCATTTCGTTACAGTCCTGCTCCACAAACTATTTTTAAAAATATTCATAAATTAAAGGCCGCCCATTATATTACTTATGATTTTAAAGAAGAGATTAAAATAAAAAAATATTGGATTAAACCGCAAAAGATAAATTATAGTATTTCCAAAGAGGAGGCAGTTGAAGAATATCAGAACCTTTTGGAAAGAGCAGTTAAAAGACAATTATTAGGAGATGTTCCAATTGGGTTATTATTAAGCGGCGGTTTGGATTCAGCTGTTCTTGGATACCTAATGTCAAAATTTAATGCAACTCCAATAAAATCCTTTACACTCGGATTTGAAGGGAAAGGCGATTTTAATGAAACTGAATATGCAAAGGAAACGGCCCGACTGATCAATTCAGATCATTACCAGGTGCTTATCAATAAGAAAATTTATCTGGACACTTTTAATAAATCATTCTATCACGTTGAAGAACCAATAGCCGAACCAACAATCCCGGCTTTATACTGCGTTTCTGCATTAGCCTCGCAATATGTAAAAGTTGTAATGAGCGGACAAGGAATTGATGAACCAATGGCCGGATATAAAAGATACTATGGTGAACAAATCCTGTCAAAATATAAAAATATTCTTCAGTTTATTCCAGCAAGATTATTTAGTAAAGCATTTCCAAGAAATCATACTTTGGCAAGAGGATTACATGCATTAAAATACAAGAATGATTTAGAAAGATTTATTGGAATCTTTACCATTTATACTGATGAGCTCAAAAGTCAGTTGTATAATAACGAATTTCAAAAATTTAAAAACACCGCTCCAAACTTACTTTTTTCTGAAGCTTTATCAGAAGCAGATTGCACGAACGGCTCATTATCCAAACTGCTGTTCTTAGATACGAGAACAATGTTGCCCGATAATTTATTGTTATTTAATGATAAAATTACCATGGCAAATTCCATTGAAAACAGGGTTCCTTATTTAGATATTGATTTAGTAAATTTTATCGAAAGTTTGCCGGTGAAATTCAAACTAAACGGCAAAACCGGAAAATATCTTCATAGAGAGGCAGTAAGAAAATGGATCCCACAATCAATCATTGAAAGAAAAAAAAGAGGGTTTTCCACACCAGTTGATCAATGGTTTCAAAAGGAACTATCCACCACCTTAAATGATTTGGTTTCGAGTCATGATTCATTTAGCAGTTTATATTTTAATATACCCGTGATTCAAAAAATGATAGCTGATCATCAAAATAAAAAACACAATTATAAACATGAACTTTTTATGCTTCTCTCCCTCGAAATGTGGTATAAAAATTTCTATAAAAATTTCTAAAATTGAACATTAGTATTTTCGGACTTGGATATGTAGGATGCGTGAGTGCAGGTTGCCTCGCAAAAAATGGCCATCAGATCATTGGTGTTGATGTAAGCCAAACTAAAGTGGATCAGATCAACTCAGGAAAAGCAACGATAATTGAAAAGGATATTGATGATATCGTTCGTAATCAAAGACAATTCGGAAATCTTGTTGCCACTACAAATTCTAAAGAAGCAGTATTAAAAACACAAATTAGCATTATTTGTGTCGGCACACCTAGCAGTGATAAGGGTCACCTTAATCTTGAATATATTTTTAAAGTCGCAGAAGATATTGCTGTGGCTTTAAAAGAAAAACAAGAATTTCACATAATTGCGATACGTTCGACGATTATGCCAGGAACTTGTGATAAAGTTGCGATGCTTATTGAAAATTATTCTGGCAAGATCCGCAATAAAGATTTTGCCCTGGTTGATAACCCGGAATTTTTGCGCGAAGGAACTGCAGTTCATGACTATTTCAATCCACCTTTGACTCTAATTGGTTCAGATAATAAAGCAGCAGCAAAGAAACTTTCAGAATTATATGCGAAACTTCCCGCTGAGATTATCATTACGGATTTAAAAGTTGCGGAAATAATGAAATATGTAAATAACACTTTTCATGCGCTTAAAATTTCATTTGCAAATGAAATTGGAAATATTTGCTCTGAAATTGATATAGATTCTTATAAAGTAATGGAAATATTTTGTAAAGACAAACACTTAAATATTTCACCTTATTATTTCAAACCCGGCTTCGCCTATGGAGGATCCTGTTTACCTAAAGATTTAAAAGGATTACAAACCCTTGCACACGATATATATGCCGATACGCCAATTATAAATAGTATTCACAAAACGAATGAAATTCAAATATTTCGGGCAATTCAAATGATTTATAAACACGGAGGAAAAAAGTTAGGATTTTTGGGCCTCAGTTTTAAAGAAGGTACAGATGATTTAAGAAACAGTCCAGCGGTTTCAATTATTGAAGCCCTTATTGGCAAAGGGTGCGACATTGGTATTTATGATAAGAATATTAATTTATCATTATTAACAGGTACCAATAAAGAATATATAGATTCAAAAATTCCCCACCTGGCAAGTTTAATGGTTGAAAGTGCTGAAAAGCTATGTGATAAAAGTGAGGTTATAATAATTAATACAAAAGAAAAAGAATTTATTCCATATTTAAAAAAGCATGACAACAAAATAATTATTGATATGGTTCGTTTGGATGAAAGCCTCTTAGATAAATCCAACTATATTGGAATCAACTGGTAATAATGTTCAAAGGAAAGCATATTTTAATCATAGTAGAAAATCTTCCCGTTCCTTTTGATAGGAGAGTTTGGCAAGAAGCAAACACCTTAAAAGAAAACGGTGCGAAAGTCAGTATCATTTGTCCCAAGATGAAAGGATATACAAAGTCTTTTGAAAAAATTAATGATATTGAAATCTATCGTCATCCTCTGCCAATTGAAGGTAAAGGAGCATGGGGATATTTTTTGGAATATACTATTGCCTTATTTTGGGAATTCACCTTAAGTTTAAAAATATTTATAAAAAAAAGGTTTCAGGTAATTCAAGGTTGTAATCCTCCGGATTTAATCTTTTTAATAGCGATATTTTATAAAATATTCGGAGTAAAATATGTTTTTGACCATCATGACATCAATCCTGAACTTTATATTGCTAAGTATCAGAAAAAAGGAACTTTTTATAAATTTTTGTTGTTGGCTGAACGTCTGACTTTTGCAACGGCAAACTTCAGCATCGCAACAAATGAATCGTATAAAGAAATTGCTGTTAGGCGAGGTAAAATACCAGAAGATAAGGTTCAGATCGTAAGAAGTGGGCCAAAATTGGAAAGATTAAAACTATCAGATGGAAATAAAATATATAAAAAAGGTCGTAACTTTTTAATAGGATATGTTGGTGTGATTGGGGAACAGGAGGGTTTAGATCTTCTACTCGAATCTGCAAAATTAATTGTTTCATTGCGAGAGGATGTTCAATTTGCCATTATTGGTGATGGAACTGAACTTGAAAAAATAAAAACAATTACTTCAGAAATGAAATTACAAAAGTACGTCGATTTTTATGGGCGGGTTGATGACAATACAATGGTTGAAATTTTAAACACCGCAGATATTTGCGTCAATCCGGACAGACCCACAGAGATGAATAATTTGTCGACAATGAATAAGATCATGGAGTATATGGCATTAAAAAAACCAATTGTCCAGTTTGATTTAAAAGAAGGAAAATTATCAGCACAAAGTGCTTCTTTATACGCTGATAATACTTCTACCACAGATTTTGCGAACAAAATAATGTGGCTATTGGATCATGAAGTGGAACGAAAAAAAATGGGTGAATTTGGTTACGAAAGAATAATAAACAAACTATCCTGGACACACGAAAGTCAAAGATTATTAAACATCTATTGTAAAGTATTTAATCTTTAATTTACTTATTAATTGAACCAACAGTTTGAACGATATCTGCAAATAGTATTATTAGCACTTGATCTGATCGTGCTAAATGTAGTTTTTTTTGTTTGCCAAATTATATTTACAAATAGCCTTCATTTTAATACTACCGATGCATATTTTAAATATTTAACCGTTGCAAACGCGGCTTGGCTTTTACTTGCCTTCTTTTTAAGAACTTACGCCAATACAATAATTTTCAGTTTCGAATCTTTTACTAAAAGAACCATCCAGGTTTTCTTAGGTTGGATCATCCTCATTTTATTTTATTTATTCTTTTTCCGGGAATTAACGGTTTCAAGATTTTTTATCCTTGCCACAACTGCCAGCTTTGGATTAGGGGTTATCATTGACAAGTTCATTTATCTGGGCATACTCAGATATTTTAGAAATAGTGATCTCCTTGTAAAAAAAGTTATCATACTTGGATTCAACGAAACGGCCAAAAAATTGGCTGTATATTTTGAGCAGGATGGATTAAATACTCAAATCATTGGATATGTCGAAGATGAGGAGAATATTGAGGAATTATCACATTATCCGATTCTATCGAATGTAACGGATACGCTGCGTATAGCAAAAGAATTAAATGTGCAGGAAATTTTTTCAACAATTACTCCCGAACAAAATAAATTCATTTATGAATTAATGTACCAATCTGAAAAGGAATGTATTCGTTTTAAAATTGTACCAAATCTTTCAATTTTTATAACAAGGGAAGTTCATATAGAATATTATGGCGAACTTCCTATTCTCTCTTTAAGAAAAGAGCCGCTGGATGACATTGGCAACAGGATCAAAAAAAGAGTTCTGGATGTAGCTGTCAGTTCTCTTGTCACTATTTTTATTCTTTCGTGGTTGTTTCCGTTATTAGGATTATTAATTTTTCTAGAATCAGGAAGGCCTATATTCTTTAAACAACTCCGCACCGGAAAAAATAAAAAACCATTCTATTGTTGGAAATTCAGAAGTATGAAAGTTAATAAAGATGCCGATCTTAAGCAAGCAAGCCGGCATGATAACCGGATAACTTTTATCGGCAAATTTATCCGCAAAACAAGCCTGGATGAATTCCCTCAATTTTTGAATGTGCTTCGTGGCGAAATGAGTTTAGTCGGTCCAAGACCACACATGATCAAACATACCAGTGATTATTCAAAAGTAGTCGATAGCTATATGGTGCGGCAATTTATAAAACCAGGAATAACAGGCTGGGCGCAAATAAATGGTTATCGAGGGGAAATTACTAACCCTGAACAAATAAAAATGCGGGTTAATAAAGATTTGTGGTATTTAGAAAACTGGACATTATGGTTGGATATCCGGATTTTATTTCTCACTGTATATTATATTTTTAAAGGGGATAAAAAAGCCTTTTAATTTTACCCAGCACACTTCGTTCTTTTTTAAAATTAGAAGATTTCAATAATATCTTTGTAAATATGTAAAATAAAAATTGCCATTATTCGTTTGTTTACTGGTTATCGTTACCAAAAATTATTTCAAAACTTTGGTTCAATTAATTTAAAATAAATTATAAGGTATAATTATGAAAATTTTAATTACCGGCGCCGCTGGATTTATAGGCTCCAATTTAACTTCACGCTTATTAGAGAAGGGGCATTCAGTAATCGGAATAGATAATCTCGATTACGGTTTTCTCAGAAATATAGAAGATCTCAAAAAAAATCCCAATTTTGCATTTATTGTCGGCGACATTGCTAATCCGCTAATATTAAAAGACGTAAATGCAGATATCATCGTTCATCTCGCTTCACAAAAAATTCCACGTTACACTACAGCGTTAAGAACCCTGGAAGAAAATTATCTGATGCTTAGAAATGTTGTACAAAAATGCGTTTTGAATAAATCAAAAATCATTTTCGCTTCAACTTCTGATGTTTATGGTAAAAATCCAAATATTCCATTTAATGAAAATTCGGATCTGGTAATGGGTCCAACAACTGTAAAGCGATGGGCTTATGCACTTTCAAAAATATATGGCGAACAATACATTATTGCCAATAAAGATGAATTTGATCTTACCTATACGATCACGCGTTTTTTTGGTTCATATGGGCCACATCAAAATCTAACCTGGTGGGGAGGACCTCAATCTGTTTTTATTGAAAAAGCTTTTAAGCAGGAACCAATTGAAATTCATGGAGACGGAAGCCAGACCCGTACCTTTACCTACATAGAAGATACAATAAATGCTTTGCTATTATGTATTGAAAATAACAATTCTGATAATCAAATCTTCAATACAGGCGGGAAATCAGGCGAAATATCCATCAACGACCTTGCAATATTGATATGGAAATTAGTAAATGGTGAAAATTCAACTCCAAAAATAAATTATATTCCCTATTCTACCTTTGGTAACTACGAAGACGTAATGAGAAGGGTTCCGGATATTTCTAAACTATGTTCCGTTCTAAATTTTAAACCTCAATGGGATTTGCAAAATGGTTTAAAAGCCACAATTGACTGGCAAAAAAATTTCATAACTGCATAGAATCTTTTAAAAGAAATGGGTGCAAAAAAATGGGGAATAATCGGTGGTGGAATAATGGGTATGACCTTAGCACATCGTCTTTCCCAAAAAGGCAACGAGGTCACTATTTTTGAAGCGGCTCCTGAAATTGGAGGATTAGCTTCTTCCTGGAAAATGGGTGAGATAGAATGGGACAAGTTTTATCATGTAATTCTTCTTTCAGATTTCAGAACAAGGAATATTTTAGAAGAAATTGGCATTGAAAACGAAATTAACTGGGTTGAAACTAAAACTGGCTTTTATATAAACGGGAAATTATATTCCATTTCGGATACTATTGAATTCTTAAAATTTCCGACCCTCAACTTAGTAGATAAATTCCGGCTTGGTCTTACAATTATTATCGCGTCAAGAATTAAAAACTGGAAACGCCTGGAAAAAATACCAGTAACCAGTTGGTTAAAAAAATGGTCCGGAAAAAATACCTTCAATAAAATCTGGTTACCCCTATTAAGAGCCAAACTGGGAGATAGTTATAAAAGAACTTCCGCAGTATTTATTTGGGCTACTATCCAAAGACTATACGGCGCCCGACGAAGTGGTTTAAAAAAAGAAATGTTTGGTTACGTGTCTGGTGGATATAAAAGAATTATTACTGCTTTTAAGGAAACCCTGATTTCAGAAAATGTTCAAATAAAAACAGGGCATATTGCAAAAGAAATAAAAACATCTGCAAATGACAAAATAACTGTTTCTTTTACAAATGGCCACGTAGAAGAATTTGATAAAATTATTGTAACGCTACCTTCCGGTATTTCAGCAAAGTTGTGCAACCAACTTACGGAAATAGAAATTCAGAAGCTTAATAATATCGAATATCTTGGTGTAATATGTGTTACTGTCTTGCTCGACAAATCTATCAGCAATTTTTATGTAACAAATATCACAGATGGCCGGATTCCTTTTACAGGCGTTATTGAAATGTCTGCTTTGGTAGATAAAAAATATTTTGGAGGAAAAGCTTTAGTTTATCTACCCAGATATGTAAGCCCTTATGATCCGATATTTGACCAGGATGATGAAGAAATAAAAGCCTCCTTTATTGAAAGTTTAAAGCAAATGTATCCTTCGGTTAAAAATGAGGATATTAGTTTCATTGGAGTAGCCCGCGCGAGGCAGGTGATTACCGTGTCAAAACTTAATTACTCAAAAAACTTACCTGATGTAAAAACGTCTGTACCAAATTTGTATATAATTAATACATCTCATATAAAGGATGGAACATTAAATGTAAATGAAACTGTGCGTGTTGCTGAAACCAAACTTCAGGAAATATTAAATTAATAGAATAATAATGGGTAGAAAAAAGTTGATGGCTTCAATTTCACTTGATTTGGACGATCAATGGTCCTATATGAAAATCCATGGAGATAAGGGGTGGGAAAAATTTCCGTCATATTTAAACGTGGTTATTCCTGTTGTGTTGGATGTTTTAGAAAAATTGAAAATTAAAATAACCTTTTTTATTGTTGGTCAGGATGCTGCAATAGAAAAAAATCACCAGGTTTTAAGAATGATTGTTGACAGAGGTCATGAAGTTGGGAATCATTCTTTTCATCACGAATCATGGCTTCAAAGTTACTCCGCCGATAAAATTGAAGAGGAAATAATAAAAGCTGAAGAGTCTATTTTCATTGCCACTGGTCAAAGGCCGAAAGTCTTTAGAGGGCCGGGGTTTAGCTGGAGCAATGATTTGCTGATGGTGCTTAAAAAACGAAACTATATCTTTGATGCATCCTTGCTTCCCACTTATATTTCTCCTTTAATGAGGCAATATTATTTTTGGAAATCCAGCTTATCAAAAGAAGAAAAAGAAAGCCGCAAAGAACTATTTGGTTCATTTAAAGAAGGATTTTATCCATTAAAACCCTTTTTCTGGAAATTTAAAAACAATGAAAAGTTGTTAGAAATTCCGGTGACTACAATTCCTTTTTTCAAATTGCCTTTTCATCAGAGTTATCTTCTTTATATTAGTAATGTTTCTTCAGGATTAATGAAATTATATTTAAAATTTGCGATTTTTATGTGCAAAACCACTCAAACACAACCTAGCTTTTTGTTACATCCGTTGGATTTGATTGGAGAAGATCATGTTCCGGAATTGGCTTTTTTTCCCGGAATGAATATTAAAAGCGAACAAAAATTAAAAGTTTTTGAAAATGTAATGTATATTTTGAAGGACAATTTTGAATTGGTTACTATGTCTGAGTTTGCCACTTCTTTACCATCAAACCTTAAAACACTTCATCCCGAAAGAGAATCAAAATAATGAAAATATTTTCTATTGTAGGCGCTCGTCCGCAATTTATCAAACTATCGCCTCTCTCAAATCTTCTTTCAAAATACCATCAGGAAATTATTGTTCATACCGGTCAGCATTATGATTATGCAATGTCGGAGAACATTTTTAATGACCTTGGTATCAGAAAGCCTGATATTCATTTAGAAATATCACATTCCAATCCTACAATTCAAATTACTCAAATGATGCTAAAGCTGGAAGCGGCTATGATCCAGCGAAAGCCAGATTTAATAATTGTTTTTGGTGATACCAATTCAACGCTTGCGGGAGCGTTGGTTGCAGCGAAACTGTGTATTCCGATTGTTCATATTGAAGCCGGACTAAGGAGTTATAACAGAAATATGCCGGAAGAGGTCAACCGGGTCATTACCGATCATGTTTCAGAATATCTTTTTTCACCAACGAAAACAGCAAGTGAGATACTAAAATGTGAGGGATTAGAAAAAAATACTTACCTGACTGGTGATATTATGGTGGATACAATAAAAAATAATCTCAAAATTGCTCTTGAAAAATCCAATATTATTGCCGATCTTAGAGTTAAAGATGGCAATTTCAATTTATTAACTCTTCATAGGAATTACAATGTCGATCATGTCGAAGTGTTAGAACATTTATTGAATGAAATAGGAAAATTAGATGAAGTCGTTATTTTTCCAATTCATCCACGTACCAAAAAAAGAATTGCAGATTATTATGAAATTCCTGAAAATATACAAATAATTGAACCACTCGGCTATTTGGATTTTATTACTTTAGAATATTTTTCCAAAAGAATAGTCACAGATTCCGGTGGTATTCAAAAGGAAGCCTATATCCTTAAAAAACCTTGTATCACTTTACGATCGGAGACAGAATGGGTTGAGACTGTTGAGGAAAAATGGAATTTGCTTGTTGATCCAGCAGACAAACAAATATGTGCAAAAATTAATTCCTTTATCGTACCTGAGAACCAAGCCGATATTTTTGGTAAAGATGTATCAGAAAAAATGTTAGAAATTATCACTGCAATTAATTAATAAATAAAACTAATTATATAATGGGAAAAGATCCTAGCTTAAGAAGAGATAATGACGCAGAAAAAATTGTTCTATTTAAAAAAAATGGCTACGAAATATTTGAAGATCTAAAAAGCAAGATTCGTTTTGCTAATCTATCAAATATCGATAAGCATCTTGAGACAGTCTATTCGGATAATTATTTCTTTGAAGGTGGCGCAGGCTATCCAAATTATCTGGATGAGAAGGAAGCATTATATAATTCAGGTATCAAATATGCAAAAATTCTGGAAAAATACACTTCTCCGGGACGGGTATTAGACGTGGGCTGTGCCGCCGGTTTTTATTTAAAAGGATTTGAAAAATGTGGATGGAATTGCTTTGGAGTTGAACCAAATGATACCATGGCTTCTTATGGTCGAAAAGAATTAAATCTAAATATTGTTACCGGCGATTTGGAGACTTTTAAGACAGATGAAAAATTTGACCTGATAAATCTTATTGAAGTTATAGGAAGTTTCCACGATATTAATACTGCCATGCAAAATGTTGAAAATTTATTAAAAACAAATGGTTTGGTTTTAGTTGAATCCTGGGATGTTAACAGTAAAGTGGCGCGTTTCTTTGGCAAGAGTTGGCATGAATACTGTCCACCCAGTGTAATTAGATGGTTCTCAGACAAAACCTTAACTAATTTATTTAATGACTATGGTTTTGAATTAATAGGTAAAGGGCGTCCCTCCAAAAAGATTAAAGGAAAACACGCTTTGGAAATTATTTCTAAAAATACTCCAAAATTCTTTTTAAAAAATTCTATCTTCAACTTTTTTAATTCCATCCTTGGAAAAGCAACGCTTACATATCCTCCACTAGATTTAAAGTGGTATATTTTTAAAAAAACAGGAGACAATTAATGTTCTAATCTAAATAATTCGAAATGGAGGGTATAAATAAAACATTTGTAAGCATTATTATTCCTTGTTACAATGAAGAAGCTATTCTTGAATTGAATTTAACTTCTGTTATAGAATACATGGTCTCTAAAAATGATTTATATAGATGGGAAATAGTTATAATAGATGATGGGAGTAAAGATAAAACAGGGGAAATAGCAGATATGTTTGTCGAAAGCAATAAGGAAGTTAGAGTTATACATCATCCTACCAATTTAAATCTTGGGAGTGCTTTACAAACCGGGTTCAAAAACGCAAAAGGTGATATCATTGTGGTGCTTGATGTTGATTTAAGCTATGCGGTTGAATATGTAGGAATAATGGTGGAAAAGCTAATTGCCACTTCATCGGACATTGTAATAGCATCCCCATATATGAAAGGAGGAGAAGTTACAGCAGTTCCGTTTACAAGAAAGGTGATGAGTCGGTGGGTAAATAGATTTATGAGAATAGCTGCACAGGATAAGTATTATACGTATACTTCAATGGTAAGAGCTTATAAAAGCAGCTTCATAAAAACTTTAAATCTCAAGACCAAAGATTACGAGATAAGTCCTGAAATTTTATATAAAGGTATGATTCTCCGGGCAAGAATTGTAGAGATTCCTGCACATTTAGATTGGACAGAACAAAACAAGTATAGTGGTAAAAGGAAGTCGAGCATCAAGGTTTTAAGAGGTTTCTTCTCTGGAATAATGTCGGCTTTTATTTTTCGACCATACATTTTTTTTCTTGCGATCGGGTCAGTCTTAATGTTACTATCTCTTTACGAATTAATTTGGTTGCTCGTTGATACTTTATCCTACATCTCTCAACACACAACCATCACAACACCTACCTTTTCCGAAAGTTTGTTGTTACAATTTAGAAAGAATCCTCAATCATTTATAGTCGGAGGCATCACTTTTATCGCGGCTATCCAATTTCTAAGCCTTGGATTTTTATCTTTACAAAGTAAAAGATATTTTGAGGAGTTATTTCATTTAGGCACTTCATTTAAAAAAGCAGATTAGATTTCATAGATTTATATTTTCTAAAATTTACGAAATAAAAATTTTGACCACTACCATTAACAACGTTAAAAGAAATAATCTTAAAACAATTGCTTTTGTAATATTTTTAATATTATACTCTTCTATTTTAATTTATTTATCTAACTGGCTTTACATTTGGGAGGACGAATCCTATTCTTTGCATACTTCTTCACACAAGTTATCAGAAGTTATCAGGCTTTCATATACTTTTGAAGGGCAGCCGCCGTTCTATTTTGCATTATTATCACTGTGGCGCATAATTAATTCAAGTATTTTTTTTGCCAGATTATTATCCGTTTTATTTATCCTTTGCTCTGCCTATTTTTTTCAACGTTTAGTATCTTTATTTACACATAAGAGCACATACTGGATGGTTGTAATCTTCTTATTAAATCCTTTCACAGTATGGGCAGCCTTAGAGATAAGGTTATACGCACTGGTAATCCTTCTGTCAATTTTATCCCTCTACTATTTCTTTAGATTTTATATTGAAAATAAAAATAAATATCTTTATATCTTTCTATCTGTATGCGTTGTTGCATTATATACGCAATACTTTTTCACTTTACTCATCATTTCTCTGGCATTAACATTATGGTTATTTAAAGGATTTAAAATATTTTTAAAATTTTGTTTATATCAAATCCCAATTATTTTACTTTTTCTACCAAACCTAATATTCTTACATGATCAATTGTCCATGGCACAAACACATTTGTCTGGAAACACAGTTCTTCACACAATTTTCTCGGAACTCAGAACTCCTCAAAACTTTATATTATCCCTACAAACGGTGCCGTTAGGTAAAAGTGGAAGGTGGGTTATCAAAATTGTCTGGGTAATTGTATTAGGTTTTGGATTATTAAAATTGTATAAAAGAAAAGCCTTTTCAATTTTAAATAAGGATCTATTTAATACTACTCTTGTAATCATTTCTTTTTCATTAGCCCTTTACCTAATTATTATACCTTCTTTAAGCCTAATTTACCAGGACAAGTATATGATAATTACTTATCCCTTATTTATTTTACTTTTTTTAGCATTTTTCGCATTTCCTCCAATAAAAAGGGATTTAATTTTTAGCATGGTATCTGTTTACTTTATTTCAATGCTAATCTTCAAATACAAGTATCCGGCAAAAACTTATGACTTTAAAGCTGTAGCGAACATTATAAATAAGATTGAAACCAAAAAAGAGCCTATTTTATTTTTCGATAAAAGTATTTTACCTCCATTTCAATTTTATTATGAAGGGACTAACCCTTTATTGGCATTGCCGCCCCTTAAATACGAAAAAGATTATTATGAGGAAAGGACCAAGGATACGAGTGATTTAAAACGGGAAATACAATCAATAGGTATTCCCTCCAGTTCTTACCTTTTTATTACTGGATCTATTGAAGGATTTAAATATGATCCGCTTATGAATAAGGAAAACGTCCAGGAATTCTTAAAAAATAATTACATTATATCCCTTGATTCCTCAATTAAAAGTAAAAATTCAAATAACACAATCAGAATTCAACGTTTGAATAAAAGGTAAGAAAGTTGTCGAATTCAAAGGGCCTCAACTTCCTGCAATAAAAATAGTGAATTTCTTACGCTACTCTTCCATTACGTAACTCCTTTACCAACCATGTGTAAAATAATAATAATGCTTTTTTAGAAATACTATAATAGCATAGCTTGTAAAATAATAATAGCCGGATCGATCCGGCTATTATTATTTTAGATATAATGATAAAAATCGATTGATAAAATTGACTAGATTATTGGCAAGTGTAGGGATACAATCAAAAAAAATTTTAATTCATGAAAAAAAGGTTAAAAATGTCCTGTTTGCGATCGTCAAAAAAAACTAAAATGGGGTAAATGAATTGAAAAGTAACGCTTTCGTTATTGCGATGTTTTTATAATTTTAGTTAAGAAAATTAAGCTGTCATAGAACCAATCATCTTGTAAGATTTAAAAAATAGGTGATGGAGCCCCGCGTTTTATAAGAAACCAAAAACCAACTATTTTTGGCCACCATACCAATAAAAAAAATGGATTGTGTTTAAACAATCCACCTTTCATTTACCGGGTTTAACTTTATTGCTTATAAATTGCTCTCAAGAGGAGCTTATCTCCCTTTCAGATTAACAGGTACCATAAACAAAATTTTAATTAAAAAAGCCAACCAATTTCGACCACACTGCCTAATTTTATTATGTTCTATAGTATCTTAAATTCTAACGCTTCAAGTCAATCATTTTCATCAGAAAAATAGTTTACAATCTTACTACTTTAACGGATTGTTGTTGCATTCCATCAAAAAACACACTAACTACATAAGTACCTTTAATAAGATTACTCATATCAATTTGTTGTCTAACGTATATTGCTGCTGATACAAACTCTTTCTTGTAAACCACTTTCCCGGATATATCGGTAATTTCAATCATCACATTTGAATTACTATGGTCGGTATTCACTTCTAAGTTAGCAATGTCATGCACCGGATTTGGATAAACTTTTAAATTACTACTCTTTTCAGTAAGTCTTATTGGAGAAGTTTTTTCCAAAACAACTGTTACTTTCATCGTATCTTTTCCCACCGCACCATCATTGTCTATAACTTGCAATTCAAAAGTATAGGTGCCTTCTTTGAGACTGGTTATTTTTGTATTTGCTGAATCGCTTGATAAAATTGTAGCAACTGAAGGGCCTGATATTTCTGTCCAGGAATAAGCTATTATTTTTCCATCATCAGTTCCTGTTCCCTTAAGATCGGCAAATTGAGTCGTGGAAACAATCGTTAAATCGCTGCCGGCATTTGCCAAAGGTGAAACATTCGCGGGAGTTGTAGGAACAATTGGAGGAGTTGGTATAGGAGTATTGCTTACAGTGTTAGCTGTACTATCAGTTGGCAAAACAACTGCTCCATTTACTGTAACTTTTACGGTATCTATTCCTACATCTCCTTTATTATCTGTTACTTTCAATTCAAACAAATATTGCCCTTCTATAAGATTTGAAAGTTCCATTATAGATGAGGAAGAATTTTTAATACTAAAAAGTGAAGGGCCTGAAATTCTTGTCCAGGAATATGCTGAAATAGTTCCATCTGAATCGGTTCCGCTTCCTGAAATATTTACAGAATTCGTTGGAAGAGTGATGGTTTTATCTGAACCTGCATTTGCTGTCGGAGCAATATTAGAGGCAGCAATCACATTATTTGCAGTATTCACTTTTACATTTACGGTGTCTATTACCACACCACCTTTGTTGTCGGTAACTTTTAATTCAAATTGATAAGATCCTGCTACCAAATCTTTAATACTTGTAGCTGCAGAATTTGCTTTGGTAATTGTTGCAGTTGATGGCCCTGAAATCTCTGACCAATTATAAGAAGCAATAGTTCCGTCCACATCTTTTCCACTTCCTGCCAGAGTAACGCTATTTGTTGGCAATGTGATGGTTTTATCTGAGCCTGCATTGGCTGTTGGGGCTACATTATTTGCAGGCGCAGCATTTACAGTTATTTGAATTGAGGATTTCCCCGTTG
>JBEPVG010000002.1:0-22695 GCA_041691175.1 Chitinophagaceae bacterium | reverse complement strand
GAATAAACCTGATGTGGATTATATAAAAGGATTGTGCCCGGCAATTGCTATCGAACAAAAAGTAATTACCAGAACTCCAAGATCCACAGTTGGCAGCATGACGGAAATTTATGATTATCTCCGGCTTTTGTTTGCAAGAATTGGAAAAACAATTTCTCCGGTATCAGGAAGAGAAGTAAAAAAAGACGATGTAACCGATGTTGTAAAAGCGATAAATAATTTAAAAAATGGCGATAAAGTGCTTTTACTGGTAGCCTTCAGGCAAATGGAGCATCGAGACGTACAAGAAGAATTACACATTTTAATGCAGAAAGGATTTTCAAGAATTGTCTCTTCAAATCCCGAAGATGGCGGCAAAATGGAAATTCTACGGATTGAAGATTTGCAGGAAAAGGAAGATCTAAAATCGTACCTCAAACATCGTACTTCGTATATTCTCATTGATCGCTTGGTTGTAAAAGATTTTGACGAAGATGATAATCATCGTATTGCTGACTCGGTGAATACAGCTTTTTATGAAGGCGAAGGTGAAGTAATCCTTGAAATAAACGGAAAAGAACATTTGCATTTTTCAAATAAATATGAACTAGACGGCATTAAATTTGAAGAGCCTGTGCCCAATTTGTTTTCTTTTAATAATCCTTATGGCGCATGCCCGGTTTGTGGAGGTTTTTCGCTCGTTCTTGGTATTGATCCCGACCTGGTTTTTCCGGATAAAAGATTGAGTGTTTATGAAAACGCGATTGCTCCCTGGCGTGGTGAAAAATCTAGTTTGTGGAAAGAGAAACTAATAAAAGTTGCCAAACATTTTGATTTTCCAATTCATAAATCCATCATAGATCTTACAACTGCGCAGTACAATTTGCTTTGGACGGGAAACGAATTTTTCGAAGGAATCAACGAATTTTTTAAGGAAGTACAACAGAATTTATATAAGATACAATACCGGGTTTTACTGAGCCGATACCGTGGCAAAACCATTTGTCCTGAATGCAATGGATATCGGTTAAGAAAAGAAGCTTTGTATGTTCAGGTTGCAAATAAAAACATCGGCGAACTTTGTGAAATGCCGGTAAAGGATTTGCAAAAATGGTTTTCAGAAATTCAATTATCTGATTTTGATAAAACCGTTGCGAAAAGGATTTTAATAGAAATAAATACAAGATTAAAAGTCCTTTTGGATGTGGGACTCGGGTATCTTACTCTTAATCGTCTCGCTAATTCATTGAGTGGCGGCGAAAGTCAACGTATTCAGCTTACAAGAAGTTTGGGAAGCAATCTCACCGATTCATTATATATTCTGGATGAACCTTCAATCGGTTTACATTCAAGAGATACTGAAAATCTGATTGAAGTATTAAAAAATTTACAGGCGCTTGGAAATACAGTTGTGGTGGTTGAACATGATGAAATGATGATGCGAAAAGCCGATCACATTATTGATATGGGGCCACTGGCAAGTCATCTTGGTGGAGAGATTATTGCCGAAGGAAATTATGATCAGATTATTAAAAATCCTGAAAGCCTTACCGGGAAATATTTAAAAGGAGAATTGAAAATTGAGCCGCCAAAAAATATTCGCAAATGGAACCGCTCAATAAAAATAGAAGGCGCGAGGCAGAACAATTTAAAAAATATTGATGTCGTTTTCCCATTAAATGTTTTGTGTTTGGTAACCGGCGTTAGCGGAAGCGGAAAAACAACTTTGGTTAAACAAATCTTATATCCTGCCTTAAAAAAATTAAAGGGAGAATTTGCTGATAAAGTTGGATTAAGCAAAGGAATTTCAGGCGATGTCGATTTTATTTCGCAGGTAGAAATGATTGACCAGAACCCGATTGGAAAATCATCCCGAAGCAATCCGGTAACCTATATTAAAGCCTATGATGAAATCAGGGAATTATTCAGCAAACAACCTTTGAGTAAAATACGCGGATATCAGCCAAAACATTTTTCATTTAATGTAGATGGTGGCCGGTGCGATGCCTGTAAAGGCGAAGGCGAACAAGTAATAGAAATGCAGTTTCTAGCCGATGTGCACCTGGTATGCGATGTATGTGATGGAAAAAGATTTAAAGAAGAAGTGCTGGAAGTAAAATACCATGATAAAAATATTTTTGATGTGCTCGAAATGAGCGTTGAGGAAGCGATTGAATTCTTTTCAAAAGAAAAATCTTCATTAAAGAAAAATGAAATTAACGGTGCTGATATTGCCAGAAAAATTCAGCCATTAAGTGATGTGGGCCTGGGATATATAAAATTAGGACAGTCTTCTGATACGCTTTCCGGTGGTGAAGCGCAACGCGTAAAACTTGCTTCATTTTTAGGAAAAGGAAAAGGCCGCACTGATGACCCGGGCGGACGAAGCCATGGAAACGTTTTATTTATTTTTGACGAACCCACAACTGGGCTTCATTTTCATGATATAAAAAAATTACTCGGATCATTTAATGCCTTAATAGAGCAGGGACATTCCATTATTGTAATTGAACACAATACCGATGTGGTAAAATCTGCAGATTGGGTAATTGACCTTGGTCCTGAAGCGGGAGATGAAGGTGGAAATTTAGTATACGCAGGAACTCCTTTGGGATTGAAAAAAATAAATGAAAGCTACACAGGAAAATACATTTAAGTCCGAATTCTTATTCCACCGTTAATGAAAACGTAATCATCCTTGAATTGATCTTGTCAATTACATTTGAATATTTAAGATTCGGATCACGGGCATGAAGATTGGTAAGTCCGCTGCTCAGTTTTACTTCGGGCGATAAAACAAAATACGGAAAATAAATATGAAAGCCCAAACCTAGTTCCACACTAAGGTCTGAGCGATTTAATTTTATCAGATCTTCTGCTTTTGATGCACCTGCGTTGCTTGCCAAATCGTAATCAAATTTTCCGCCGGCAATCGTATAAACTTTAAAATTATGGATCCGGTCGCTGCTAAATGAGATATGGATCGGAAAGCTTAAAGTGATTGATTGAACTTTTTTCGTTACTAAAGGATCTTCCTCATATTTCTGAGAATAGATAAATGCTTTTTCAGAAAATGTAAGATCCAAGGGATGCAATCGAATATCGAAATGATCGCTCATCCGAACATTCACCAACCAGGCTAAATTGATGCCCGGATTGTTCACACTTTCTACATCCATAATAGAATCGTATTGAAGAAAACGCGGATGATGCGTAAAATTAAAATGTGATTTATTATAACCAATATTAATTCCAAAATGATAAGGTTTATCATCATGGTTTTCCTGGTTAACCGCATTGTCAAACTGAGCCATAGCCGCAGTTGAACAAAACACGAGGGATAGTATGATAACTATTTTTCGGCGCAATAAATGGTGCATATTCCTAAAGTCAATGTTTTGTAAAAAGCGTTTCTATACTCAGATTGGTTTAAAATGTGAATAAATGATTCTTTCTCCGGAAACTGCCGGACAGAATCGTTTAAATACTGATATGCCTCATTATTTTTGGCAATAATCCTTCCTATTTTTGGTGTTACAAATTTCATGTAAAAATTATACAATTGTTTTATTACCGGCAAAGATGGTTTTGTACATTCTAAAACGATTAATTTTCCCCCAGGTTTTAAAACTCTTTTTATTTCTGACAAACCTTTTTCAAGATCCTCAAAATTTCTTATACCGAAAGCAACCGTAACAGCATCAAACGAATTATCATCAAAAGAAATTGCCTCACTGTCGCCATTTATCAATTTAATAGAATCTTCTAATCCTGCTTTTGATATTTTTTTCCTTCCAATTTCCAGCATTCCGTCGCTGATATCGATGCCGGTAATTTTTTCAGGTTTTAATATTTCATAACTTGTTATTGCAAAATCTCCGGTTCCTGTTGCCACATCTAAAATATTTTGTGGATGCAAAGAAATCAATTGTTTAATTGCCTTTTTGCGCCAGCCAACATCAATTCCAGCACTCAAAAAGCGATTTAAAAAATCATAACGAAAAGCGATTTTATCAAACATCGTTTCCACCTGTTTCTTCTTACTTTCCGTGGAATTTTTAAAAGGGACTACGGCATCATGCGGATAAATATTCATTGGTTCAAAGATAGTTTTTTGTTTTTAGTTCATATTTAGATGGCCGTCGTTTTTGGTTTTTAGGACAACTTTAGCACATTGGCAGATTCATCATTAGCGCTTAGCAAATCAGCACATTAACTTAAATTGCGTCATGCACATTAAAAAAGCGCAATATTTAATCAGCAGTCCTTCTTACGAAAAATGTCCGTCAGCTGACAAGCCGGAATATGCATTTATCGGGCGTAGTAATGTGGGCAAATCGTCACTCATAAACATGCTCACGAACAATGACAAACTGGCGAAGACATCCAACTCGCCAGGCAAAACTCAAATGATCAATCACTTTGAAATATCGAGCGTTGCTAAGGCTGGCGATTTTAATGAAACGAAGTGGTATTTGGTAGATTTACCGGGATATGGCTTTGCCAAAATTTCTTTGAGCAGCCGCAGAAGATGGGAACAAATGATTGAAAATTATTTAAGAAAAAGAGAAAATTTAGTCAATGTTTTTTTGTTGATTGATGCCAGGCATTCGCCACAAAAATTAGATTTGGATTTTATAAAGAATCTCAAATTGTGGCAAATTCCTTTCACATTAATTTTTACAAAATCGGATAAAGAAAAACAAGCCGTCGTGAGCAAAAATTTAAAATCATTTTTAGAAAGCCTTCGCAGAACACAACAATTTTTGCCGCAGCATTTTGTTACCAGTTCTTTAAAAAAATCGGGGAAAAGCAAAATCCTTGATTTAATCCAGGAGAAGAATGACGAATTGCTTACCGGTTAATGAAATTTCTAATGAACCCAATGATTTCGCTTCAGGCATTCTATTTCAGCCACAATTTCCTTTTATAAAACAGTAAACAAACAATTTCACCGAATTCATGTTTACTTTAAAAAAAAAGGCTGCTGTTTAGCAACCTTCTAAAAAAATATTTTTCTTTACTAATTTCCCTCATGCGATTGTCTTTGCGGACGCAGGCTGTCTTCCACTACATTTTTAAATTTAGTGTATTGGTCGGAGGTAGAAATTATTTTTAATTTCGCATCTCTGTCCGTCATAAGCTTTTCAATTTCGCTACGGTCAGGGCGGGTTCCCGAAGATCTTGCGCCTTCAAACATTTTCATTTGCGCTGTGTAAAATTCTGTAAAAACGCTGTCTGTTCTGCTGGCTTGTGAAGCATCCAGATTTAAAGGCGTGGTGATTTTGTCCATCGTCAATTTTACACTTTCGGGAACAGTTTTTCGCTGCATTCCCTGTGCGAAAATGCCGGAGGTTGTCATTAAAATTAATGCAATCAACATGGTGATCTTTGTTTTCATGAATTTTTATTTTTTAATTTTTTTGATTTATAAAATGATCGTTTAATTAGAGACTATTTTTTGTGTTCCTGGTTATTTCTTGCCGGTTTATCGACCATTCGTGCAACTTCCTTTTTTAATGCAGAATCGAACTTTTGGATTTGTGAGGATGTACAAATAGTTCTGATATTTTTAAAATAACCGAACATTTGCATGTCAAGAGATTTTTGCTTTTGTGCAATCGAATCTGCATCTGCATTGATGAGCGAATCGGAAATATTTTGTGAATAAATTAAACCATAAAAATCTTTTTTTGCGTTTCTTACTTCATTGAATAATGGCCTCACTTTTTCCATTTGCTCTTTTCTCAAAACCTGGTATTTATCCAACTGGCCTTTAGAAAAACCTACTTCATTTTGAAGTGAATTATACATGCCGTTTGTTTCACGGTTTTTTTGTCTTTTGTCAATCGGTTTTCCCAGAACGATGAAAAATACCAGCATCGCAATATTGGTTATCAAAAGAAAAATAATAATTGTTATAAGTGATTTCGTTTTTGTGGATTCGTTCATTATGGTTTTGTATTTACAAATTCATAAAAGGCGGAACTAACGAGATTGTATTCATCGGCTGTAGCTAATTCATTGTTTTGCGAAGCGGTAGAATTTGATGCATTTGATGAAGAAAAAATTACTGCAGCATTGATCATGATAAGCAGGCAGATGCATGCAAATGCAATAATTGGTTTTGCAACAAAAGAAGAGATTTGTTCCCAGATGCTTTTTTGATTCTGCATCCGTGCTTCCAGTCGCGTGAAGAAAAAAGGATTGGGTGATGCTTTTTCAATACCCTCAAAACTGGACAAAATTTTTTCAATTTTTTTATTGATTTTTTCTTCCATTTTTTTTATTAAAAAATTACTGTAATGTAGCTTAGATTTTTTGTGTGTTTGTAATCTTTCCTCATCAAACAATTCATTTTTTAGACGCGAGATTATTAAAAAACCCGCGCTTTTTATTTATACTTTCTATCAATTATGAGTTCAATAACAAATAATAATCTTTCAAAAATTTTTTCAAATTCTTTTTCGCTCTTTGCAGCAAAGCATCCACTGCTGATTCGCTTGATTTCATGATCTCACTTATTTCTGAGTAACTTAAGTTTTCAATTTTATTCAGAACAAAAGCGCTCCTTTGATTTGCCGGTAATTGCTCAATTGATTTAAAAAGAACAGCCGCATTTTCTTTATTCTCCATCTTTATTCCCGGATGAAAAAAATCTGGTGGTTCAATCATTAAACCATCATTTTTGCCATACAAACTTTGTATAAAAGCAAATCTCTTTTTTCTTTTTTTCTTCCTGATATGATCTAAAGATTTTGAGACCGTAATCCTGTAAATCCAGGTAGAAAATTTCGACTCTTCTTTAAAAGATGAAATAGATTCAAATACCTGCATAAAAACTTCCTGAGCCGTATCTTCAGCATCTTGCGCATTCTGCAAAAACCCAATGGCAGTATTGTAAACCATATTCTGCCACGTTTCCACAATAATTTTAAAAGCAGCCCTGTCTTTTTTTTTCAACAGGGCGATTAATTCCCTTTCATTCAAAGCAAAAATATTAAGATGCTAAAGTGATGGTCCACCAGGACCACGGTTACCGCCAATTGGATGGCCTCCGGGGCCATCGAATCCGCGGAAGTCTCTTCTATGTTCATCATCAGTTTGCACTTTTCCTTTTCCAAAGGTCTTCAATTTGTAGGTAAATGTCAGCATGAAATATTGTTGCAAAACCTGGTTTATCTGGTCTTGGACATAAGTTTCGGTTACGTCCCGCGAAATACTTTTATTTTGTTTCAAAAGATCGAACACCGATAATTTTAATTCTCCCATTTGATTTTTCAAAAACTTTTGGCCAATCGCCATATTCCACAACCAATAATTCTGGTTAAATCCACCACTCAAACCTTTGTAAGATTCGTTCGATAAATCGTTTTGAAAAAACAATCCTTTTTTTGTTAAAAGATTCGCATTTATTCCAATTGATTGGGTAAAATAATTATTGTTCAAATTTGGTTGAATCGTATTTTTTACGGTATTAATATTAGCGGCATAAGAAAGATTAAAATCAATGTATTCGCTGATATTGCTTGATAAAACCGCTCCAAGATTATAATTATATGAATTGGAAATATTTTCTACGTTGTTGATCATGCCTGGCTGCTTCGCATAACTTAATCCCGCGTTCCAGTTGAGGTTTGATTTCAAAAATTTGAGCGGCAAGCCAAATGTAAAAAACGATCTGGCATTGATATATCCGTTTAGGTTTACAGGCTTTGTAATTTGTGAACCGGGATGAAGTGTGATTGTAGGGGTAAGAACAGAATCTTCTCGTGGAGAGAAGGAAGCATTCGTTATATAATGATTGATGGTCTGAAAGAAAAGATTTGCAAAAAAACTTTGACTTTTGGCACTATTCGTATAGGTGTAACGTGCAATTATATTATTGGTGTATTGCTGTTGCAAAGCGGGATTTCCGGTTGTATAAAAAAGTGCATTCGAATTATTAATGACGTTTTGTAATTGAGTTACAGATGGTGGATTTACAGAAGCGCGGTAAATAATCCTGAGATTGCTTTTAGTTGAAAGTTTAAATCTTGTAAATGCATTCGCCAGAAAGTTGCTGTACGAATTATCTATTTTCGAAGCATGTGGGAAAACCTGGCTGCTTTTTAATTCACTGTATTGATAAGAAACGCCGGCTGAAATCATATTATTTCGATCGCCTCGACGAAAAGTAATACCGGTATTTTGTGTATTATAAGTGTTATTAAATTTATTACTTAAGCTACTGTCGAGCAATGAGTATTTTGAGGAACCATCGTCAAAATTAGAAGTTTCCTGGTCGGCGTTACTTGTTTGGAAAGAAGGGCTGTAATTGAATTGCAGCTGTGTTTTGGGAGCCAGAGGTTCTGTATAAACGAGGTTAAGTCGGTATTGATTACTATTACTTTTCTGATCTGAAAATTGTTTTACGGTATCCTCCTGTTGAACAGAAGGTTTATAAAAATTATTGAATTGATTTGAAAAATTCTGTCCGTTTCTATTGCTGGATGTTTGATAGATCCCAATAGAAATACTTCTGCCTCTTTTTGCAAAAGCGTGTCTAAATAAAAGCTCATTATTTAGGCTGTTTCCGTTAGTAATACTGTTAAGATCATTCTCTGTTTTGCTTAGTATATTTTGCTTTGCGGCATCATTATAAAAAACGCCATTTACAAAATTTACAGAATTGCTATTTTGAAAATTAAGGCTGGATGTAGCAATAATCGTATTGCTGGAATCTATCCTGTAAGTCAGTCTGAAATTTGCTCTGTTGTTATAATTTTTATTATCAGAAATTGTGTTCTCATCATAATACTGAGAAGAATCTTTCCTAATAAAGTTTTGCTGGTTAATCGTCTGGTTATTTTCCGTATTGCTGTTATTAAAAAAATAACTTCCGCTTACATCAATTTTCTTTCCCCAGGCATCGCTATAATTTATTCCAAATGCATTTGTTTTAGCTATTCCACTTTGGGGGCCAACCATAAAATTATTGCCGCCGCCACGAAAATTTCCTCCGCCACCGCCGCCACGATTTCCGCCGCCACCGCGTTTACTATTACTTGTGGCACCAATTAAATCCTGTGAAGAAAAATTTTGTTGGTTTACATTATTCACTAAACCGAGCAAAGAGATTCTTCTGTCATTGTTAAAGAAACTTACATTGCCACCACCACTATATCGTCCATCGGTTCCGTAGCCTGCATATACCCGTCCAAAATTTCCGGTGCGCATATCTTTTTTAGTTACGATATTGATAGATTTGGTTGTATTCCCATCATCAAAACCAGTAAGCTGTGCCTGGTCGCTGAGCTTATCAAAAACCTGAATTTTATCAATTACTTCTGCAGGAAGATTTCTTAAAGTCGTAGTTGCATCATCGCCAAAAAAATCCCGTCCATCTACGGTTACTTTTTTCACGGTTTCGCCTTGCGCAGTTACTGTTCCGCTTTTATCAACTGTAATTCCAGGCATCTTTTTTATTAAATCTTCACTCGTTGCATCTGGATTTACTTTAAACTGATTTGCCGAATAATCCAGGGTATCGTTATTTTGCCTTACCGGCGGAGTATTATTAATTACAACAGTAGAAAGTGTCATAGCAGTTTTGGAAATATTGATATTTCCGAGATTTAGATCCTGCCCTACTATGTTTACTTCCTTTTTTATAGTGCCGTATCCGATGGAAGTGATGGTTAAAGTATAACTACCATTCGCTACATTATTAAAAATAAAATTGCCCTTTTCATTGCTCACATTAAGGAGCGGAATTGCAGTAGAATCTGCGCCTGAAAGTCTTATGGTTGCATTGGAAACTGAAGTATTAGTAGATGGATCTATTATATTTCCTGAGATTGATTGTCCGTAAGAATTAAATGAAAATATTGCTGTGAAAAAAAAGGATATAAAAAGTTTAAACATAAAAGAGAATAATTGAACCATTGGACGCCATTATAAAAAAAAACCTGCGAACCGCCTTTTTTAGAAAATGAATTTTTCCTTTCGTTAACGGAAACTGAAAATCATTTCATTTATATTGCACTCCCAAAAACAAAAAAATCTTTTATGGAATATAATAAATTAGTATCTGTTACCGGTTTGCCGGGTTTATTTGAATTGTTGTCATCAAAATCTGATGGTGCTGTGGTTCGTTCTTTAGAGGATAACAGTAGCAAATTTGTGAGCACACGTCAACATAATTTTTCGCATCTTGAAAGCATAGAAGTCTATACCACAAAGAATAATACCACGCTCGCAGAAGTATTTGAAGCGATGAAAAAAAATGGCGAAAAAGTTCCGGAAGGTAATGCTGATGCAAAAATATTAAAAGCCTATTTTGAAAAAGTATATCCTGACTTGGATTTTGAAAGAGTATATACCAGCGACATGAAAAAAATGGTAAAATGGTTTCACATCATTGAGAAAAATAACATCGAAATAAAAGTAAGAACTGAGGAAGAAAAAGAAGCTGCTGCTGATTTGAAAAACTCAAAACCAATTCAGGTAGATAATGCGAATCTAAAAAATGCAAAATCGCAGCAGGCAAATCCAAGAAAAATTGAAAGCAGGGGAGTGAAATAAATCATTCAATTATTTGTTTCTGAAAAAATTGACACACTGCATTTATATAGGAATTAAGAAATTTCAAAACTGGATTATTTGTTAGTTTACTGTAAATCTTTTCATCCTAAGTTCCTGATCTAAAAACTACCAACCATGACCGCCGATATACAAAAATTACCCAGAAAATTTTTACCTGAAAACTTAATCGTTTCTGATTGGGAAACGATTGAGCCATATTTTAAAAATCTTTTAGAAAGGAAAATAGATTCAAAAGAAGAACTGGAAAAATGGTTGAAAGATATGAGCGAGCTGGAAGCGGTAATCAGCGAAGATGCTTGCTGGAGGCAGATAAAGATGACTTGCGATACAACTGATAAAAAGCTGGAAGAATCTTTCAATTTCTTTTGTATGGAAATCCAGCCAAAGATTCAACCTTATGCTTTTGCATTGAATAAAAAACTGGTTGAATCTCCTTTTACAAAGGAATTAGACCAGGAAAAATTTTTTACTTACCTGCGTTCTATCAGAAAAAGTATTGAACTTTTTCTGGAAGAAAATATTCCCATCCATGCAGAACTTGCGATGCTTCAGCAACAATATGGAATCATAACGGGCCAGATGACGATAGAGGTTAACGGTAATACATACACGCTGCAGCAGGCTTCTAAATTTTTTGAAAGTCACGACAGAAAATTGCGCGAAGAAGTTTATAATAAAATAAATGAGAGGCGGCTGCAGGATAAAGAAGAATTGAACAAGCTTTTCACCGGATTAATTAAAAGAAGAAATCAGGAAGCGCTCAATGCAGGATTTGAAAATTACCGCGATTATAAATTTAAAGAACTTGGCAGGTTTGATTATACCAAAGAAGACACTTTTCGTTTTCACGAGTCTGTTAAGCTTCATGTATTACCGTTGGTAAAAAAAATTTATCAAAAGAAAAAGGAAAAATTAAAGCTCGATAATTTGCGCCCGTGGGATATAGAAGCAGAGCCGGAAGGAACAAAACCTTTGACACCTTTTGAAACCGGGACTGAATTATTGAATAAATCTATAGAGGTTTTTACTAAACTTCGTCCATTTTTTGGAGATTGCCTGCGGCAGATGAATGCCATGAATCGTCTCGATGTAGAAAGCAGGCAGGGAAAGGCTCCCGGCGGATATAACATGCCTCTTGCTGAAACCGGAGCACCATTTATTTTTATGAATGCCGCCAGATCAATGCATGATGTAACTACAATGGTTCACGAAGGCGGCCACGCGATTCAATCTTTTTTAACTCATTCGCTTGAATTAAATTCTTTTAAAGAATACCCCATGGAAATTGCAGAAGTAGCCAGCATGTCAATGGAGCTTTTTACCATGGACCATTGGGATGTTTTTTTTGAGAATAAAGAAGATTTAAAAAGAGCCAAAGAGCATCAATTGGAAAGAGTGATTTCAATCTTTCCATGGATAGCTGTGATCGATAAATTTCAACATTGGATTTATGAAAATCCAAATCATACTTTGGAAGAAAGGTCGCAAAAATGGGTAGAAATATACCACGAATTTGCTGATAATGTTATTGATTATTCCGGTTTGGAAAAATATGTAGAAAACGGTTGGCAGAAGCAATTGCATCTGTTTGAGGTTCCATTTTATTATATTGAATATGGAATTGCTCAACTTGGCGCAATTGGCCTTTGGATGCAATACAAAAAAGCGCCTGAAAAGGCTTTGGATAATTATGTAAAGGCATTGAGTCTTGGTGGGACAAAGACTTTACCTGAACTTTACAAAACTGCCGGATTAAAGTTTGATTTTTCTCCAGAAAATATTAAATCGTTGATGGAATTTGTGAACGAGGAAATGGAAAAATTATTATAATATCATTGAATTTTTTATAAATTTTTAAAAAAGGAATAGCAAATGACTATTCCTTTTTTATTTTTGAAACGCTTTTCAGCTTCTCTTCATTAAGGCATGGGCGAAATTCAATTTTAATCTGTTAAATTAATATAAATCAACGCTGGTTTTTAAATTTTAGTGAATGGTAAAAAAGACTGGCACAGTATTTAGCTTATATTTTGAAACCGCACCGATGATGTTCGCAGAAACATAGGCCGTTGCAAAATATGAAAAACACTGATCTAATCTATATAAATTGCATCCATTGCAAATTATGTTTTAAAGATAGTCAGGGCGGCAATGGAAGGTTTTGAAAGACGAAGGAAACTTCGTCTTTTTCTTTAAAAAAGTCTGAGTGGAAAATTCAAATTAAACATCTTTCAGCCCTGGCAATTGGTATAAAAATTATAGCGTTTGTTGTGCTATTAAGCATTGCCGTGCTATCTGTACTTGTCGCCGTGCTTGGTTTGCTTTGATTACAACTTTTCGAAAAATAAAATAGCAAAGCCAACACTATTAATATAGAAATTAGCGGTACCAACCACTTTGCTGTCGGTGTTTCCGAAATCGTATGTACTTCTACAGGTGATTTTATTTCAGGTGATTTCACATTAGATGCCACAGATGGTGCTTCAGATCCTATTGAACCAAGGCCTAACAATGCAGCATTGGAAGTTAACCCGGCCGGCATGGCCTGCATGATATGATCTTTTTGAGAAGAAAGAAAACCCGCCAATCCACTGGCAGAGAAATTATTTTGTTCCGCATGTTCTCCTAAAATCCCAAGTATGGGTGGCAATGCCATGCTCATTAAAGCGGAAGTGGAAGAATCTTTTATAGCGGCATATTTTGAAATGTTGCCGAGAAGATCTGTTTGGGCTGAACCAAAAAAATTGTTTAACATCATACTTCCTTTTCCCCTATTATCAACGGAAGTTAAGGGTGCATTTTCCGATACATTTTCAATAGAATTTTTAGCGGTCTCAAAAACTTTATTCGCTCCTTCAGTGCCAGAGGTAGATTTATTCAATATTCCAGCTAAGGCGGTAGGGAGAATAGCGGTCAAGGCTTTACTTATCCCTGAAACATTTTCACCCAAAATTGAAGAAGACTGATTAGTAAAATCGCTGGTAAAATAATTTTTTACCGTTTCAAGTAAATTAAAAGACATAAAAATGTATTTAAATGTGAAGAAATAATTAGAAAGGATCAATCAGGTAGATATGGCTCTCTTTAAAATCCGTAAATATTATGATTATGCCACAAAATTTATACCCGAAAAATTATATTTAAAAAAGCCTGCCACTATAATCCTTTCCTTTCTATTGAAAAAAATTTAAAACAACCCAATATTTTCATTGAATAAAATCATTTTAATTTACCCACAGTAAATAAACTTATTCTTAAAATTGTAATCTACAAAATTATTAAGATGCCATGAATTTTCTTAAGAATATTTTATTTAATCATCCAGCTAATCCGTTGTAATTATTCCTCCCCCGTTTTTGATTCCATTTGAAACTGAAAGCGGGTTTCAAAATGATTAGATATACAGGTGAGGGTTGCATTATGAGCCCTGGCAATCTCCGCACAGATATAAAGCCCAAGTCCTAAGCCATGGCGGCTTGGCCGCTCTCCTTCTTTAGTGAAAGGCTCAAAAAGATGCTGTTGCGACTCTTGAGAGATGGGTTCTCCTTTATTGATTACAGAGAGCTCAAACAAATTTTCCCTTTGATAAACTTTTACTTCCACCGGGTTATTTTTAGAACCGTGGGAAAGTGCATTAGAAACCAGGTTAGATAACAGTTGGCCAATGCGATCTGGATCGCAATATACCTGTAAAGTATGGTCACACGTGAGTTTAATTTCACGTCCCGAAACAGACAATGTCAATTCTGTAATTACCTGCTCAATGACAGGCATAATAAGAATTTTTTCTTTTTTAATAATAATACCTTCCCCCAGGCGGGTTATTGTAAAATCAAGGATGTTATTAATAAGTTCCTGCATGCGAAAAGAACTTCGCTTAATGATGGTTCCCAATTTAGCATTATCGCCATCTGGCGAATTTTCAAGCATCGAAGTAGCCATCATGATAGATGAAAGTGGATTACGAAGATCATGACCTAACACGGCAATGAGTTGCTCTCTCAACAAAACATTTGCCTTTTGATGGGCTAATTCTTTATCGGTCTCAACTTTTGCCAGTCTTAGATTTTGCTCGTATCGTAGGCGGTCACTGCATTTTAGTAAAGTAAAGCGGACAAATTCCGGATTGTCTTTATCAAAATGGTGTTCAGACGCATTTACCAAAACCTGCAATTTTGTTCCGGAAGTATGAGCAATCTCCAGCATAACTTCATCAAAAAATCCTTGCATTCGTAACAATGGCCAAAGATGCGTTTCATAATATATTCTTCCGCTAATGCTAAGAATATCAGAAAAACGTTTACCCTTTAATTCCTCATGGTTGTATCCCGACCATTGAATTACTTTCTTATTTCCTCTTATAATAATTCCTTTAGCATCTGCTATGATAAAACCACAAAGACTTTCTTCAAAAAAATCCTGTAATTGATGCTGATCCGAATTATTATTAGATTTCATTAGGTTAGAAATTTTCGGATTTCCCGGATCGTTTCTTCCGGCGCGCTTAGATTTGGACAATGACCGGTTGCTTCCATAAGTACCAGTGTGCTGCCTTCAATTCTTTCATGTAAGTATTCACCTACCTCACGAGGTGCAATCACATCATTTGAACATTGTAAAATAAGTGTGGGAATATCAACCTGCGAAACGATTTCACGAGAATCGGATAGAAAAGTAGTTCGTGCAAATTGTTTTGCGATCTCCGGATTGGTTTGGCAAAAACTATTTGATAGTTCTTCACCAAGTTCCTTTTTTTCAGGATTTCCCATTATTACCGGCGCCATAGTCATAGACCATCCAAGATGGTTGTTATCCAAAGATTCCAATAACTCTTCTATTTGAGGCCTGGTAAAACCACCCACGTAATTTTCATCATTTATATAACACGGCGAGGGACCAATAAGTATTAATGATTTAAAAAGACTGGGTGCTTTTTGAGATGCTATAATGCCGGTCATCGAACTAACAGAATGTCCAACAAAAATAATATCCTGTAATTTAAGCTCTTCAGCAATTTCGATTATATCGTTCGCATATCCTTCAAGTTTACTGTACTTTTCACTTTCGTATGCCGAAAGATCAGATTTACCGGCACCTACCTGGTCAAAAAGGATAATCTTATAATTTTCTTCAAAAGCAGGATAAACAAATCGCCACATATTCTGGTCACATCCAAAACCATGAACAAACATTATTGCCTGATCACCTTTTCCTTTTACAACAACATTATTGCGATTAATTAGACTCACTTTTTATAATTCTTTATGATGAAAGGTGTATCGAAATTTTCATGGAAGGCCACTGAATCCAATGTAAAACAGGTGGCAAAAATAAAGGAAAAGTACAATAGATAAAGTAGGTAAAATCACATTTGGCTTTTTATATTTTGATGCCTGAATGAGAACATCCCAGGTTGAAATAAACTTATGCCCAATACATATTTCACAACCCCAAAAATAGGAATCTCTATTATTTGTTCATGTACTGTGAAACATTCTACCTGCACCACATTGAGGATAAAATTCACCTACTTTACAATGTATAGGTGATAATATTAAAAAAGCAGGATTTTTCCATTTGAGCTTTTTATTTTCCCCGGAAAAGTGAAAGAGCTTTTTCAAAAAATATTAAACCTTGAAATTTCATTTTATTTCGAATGGAATGGGATTATCTTTTAACTTATTAAAATCTAATCCATCTGAAAGTTTGTTCCAGTTTTTTTCATAATCATTGGATATAAAACGATAATCATAATTTACACCTTTAGCCTTAATACCCGTTAGCTCCTGGAAAAAATTAATAAAATCTTCAAGATTCCTGGGAGCTTTAATAATTTCATTTTTTGAAATATCATCAGCCAAAACAAATAAGGGAACTCTATAGTTTTGTTTGCTGTGTTTATGTGTAAGAATCTTATCTTCATAATCGTAGGTCAATCCATGATCTGAAAAATATACAATTTTGAATGATTTTTTGCTATCTCTTGCGAGTTTATAAATATCATAAATCAGATTCTTAGTATTTTCAATTGTTTTTACATAACAAGATAGTTCGTCCGATAGCATAAACTTGTCATACTTTCCACCGGTTGTCTCACAAGCGGAAGGATGAGATCCAATTGTGTGAATAAAATACATATTGTGTGCGCTTTTCGATTCAGGCATTCTTCGTTTCAAAACAGTTACCAATTCATTATCGCTTTTTCGGGTTTCAAAAAATTGTTTTTTATTAAGAAATTCTGAATAATCGGCGCACTTGGCAATCGCACTTATATAATTATCATCCCCACCTACAAATCCCTGGTTCGAATACCACTCGGTGTGGATGCCTGCTTTTTTAGCCAGATTTACAATATTGTCGGGGAAATAAGGTTCATTTGGATTATTCTTTTTTCTAAGAACGAAGGCGTTGCTTAGAGAAGGAATAGTAGAATTACCATAGGAAATTGCATTCTCAAAATCAATACTATAAAGCGAGTCCAATGGATGGGAGATAAAAAGTTTTGAATTAGAAAATACATCCTTGCGAACACTTTCCCCTATTATAAAAAAATATAGTTGTTTGTCAATATTTGCACTATCAATCTCCCAATCATCTTTTTTATTTATCAAATGTGCCTGATACTCCATTCCTTTTAGCGTAACAAAATAAAACTGGGTGATATTTCCCAACAACTTAGTGGGTATTGTATTAAATGCTCCCTGGAAAGATTTATTATAGCTTACTGTCGTAAAATAAAAACGATTTGAGATGTATAAAATGGCTATAACTATTACCAGGATCCAGGAAAGTTTTAATGATAAAAAACGGTAGCTGAGAAAGCTAAGTAGCAAAGGAATTAGAAAAAGCAAGACAGCCTTTAGGTATATAATAAAAGGTATAACAGATAAATAAGAGGTTATTTCTGCATAATTAGTAGACAGTAAAGCTTCTACATTAGAAGATGAAATAGGACCAAAAAGATTAATTATCGGATAATAAATGGCAGAAAGCAGGCCTAGAGAAATCAAAAATATCCGGAATAAGATTTTGCTTATTTTAAACAAGCATAATGCAATTATAAATGTAGTTAGCCATATTATAATTTTATAAATAAAATATTCTTCAGGAAATAAAATAAAAGCATAAAAGAGAATTAATACTAATAATAAAATGTGGGGTATAAATCCTTTATTTAAAGTGCTTTTAAATTTATTCCACACCATAATTTATTACTGATTTATTTTTTATTACTCAAATGTATCATAAAGTAACTGAAAGTTTTAATCTGTTATCTTTATAACTTTTCCTGAACAAATAGGATTTCCAAAATCATTAACAAGGCTATCCATAATAATGGTTAGCAAACAACGATAGTACCAACTCTTTTATTTTGTAGTAAACAAACAAATAACTTAAATTTCCTTTTTTTTCAACTTTTGTTTCCGCAGAAATTTCATGCGACAAAAATTTGCAATTTTTAATACATACGTAAATTTAAGACAAGTCGTTTCCCAGGCCATCTACAGTTCTACACTATGGAAGTATCTCCAACAACAGACCTAAAAAGCTTGAAGGGGATTTATTTGTCCCAACTTTGCATAGAAATCCACTTCTGTGACAAACAGTCTATAATTCTAATCACACATAATTAATTCTGTCTTTAAGTTGGCCCAGATCTCTCAAAATTATTTTTGGGAAACAGTTTCAGGCAATTTCCATTCAGGTCTTATATAATGACATGTATAGCCGTTCTTGTGTTTCTGCAAATAATCCTGATGTTCATCTTCGGCATCCCAAAAGTCACCGGCAGGCAGCACTTCGGTTACAATTTGCCCCGGCCAGATTCCGGATTCATTCATTTCATTGATCAATGCCTGTGCTGTGATTTTTTGTTCTTCGCGGAAATAAAATATTGCGGAACGATACGACGCACCCATATCATTTCCCTGCCTGTTTTTTGTGGTGGGATTGTGGATTTTAAAGAAAAATTCCAACAGTTTGCGGAAGGATAATTTTTCAGGATCGAACAGGATGGTTATCGCCTCTGCATGGTTACCATGATTGCGATAAGTTGCATTTTTTATTTCTCCGCCGCTATAGCCAACCCTTGTTGACTTTACACCTGGAAGATCTCTTACAAGTTCTTCAACTCCCCAAAAACAACCCCCTGCTAATATTACTTTTTCACTTGACATAATAAATTTGTTTTAGAACTATAAAAAGCAACTTTAGCGCCAATCTTGCATTTGCCGTTTTGTATGTTGTTATGTCATACTTTTTTAATTGGGTAGGTTGAAAATAATATTTTTAATCTTCATTTCTGCAAATCGCGCAATGTCACCATATAATTTTTTATCCCAATTCAGGCAATACTTTTTCAATTTCTCCTCTTGCACTTTCATACTGTTTGGGTAATTTCAGATGATTACCCAATTCATTCAGTGGTTCATCTTTTGTAAATCCGGGATTATCAGTTGCCAATTCAAATAAAACTCCTCCGGGCTCACGGAAATACAAGGAGAAAAAATAATCGCGATCTATTTTAGGTGTAATATTTAATCCTTTACTCAATACCTTTTCCCGATATTCCATGAGAATGTTCTCGTCTTTCACTCTAAAAGCCACATGGTGGTTGGTTCCGCCGGCATTCAAACCTGCGGGCTGATCCAGGGATATTTCGAGGTCAACGATGTTTGCGTTGTCAATTGAATCAGTAATAAAACGATAACGGTTGCCTTCCTGATACAACAAATGATAACCGAGGATATCAGTTAAAACCGCAACGGTTGGCTCCGGCCTTTTCAGCATCAAAGTAACGCTGTGAAAGCCTTTTGTGGCTACACCAGATTTTATTTCATTCGTTTCCCAAGGCTTCCTGCTATCCTCAATATTTGGAATAATGAAATCTATTTTCAAACCATCGGGATCCTGGAAATGCAAACATTTTTCCCCAAATCTTTCTGCCACCTCATCATGCTTTACATTGAGTTGTTTAAATCGATCTGTCCAAAATTCAAGGCTTCCTTCCGGCACAGAATATCCAATGTTGGTCACCATTCCGACGCCATTATAACCCTGTCTTACATTCTTCCAGGGAAAAAAGGTGAGAACACTTCCCGGGGTACCTGTTTCATTTCCAAAGTAAAAATGATAGGTTGAGGGATCATCAAAGTTCACCGTCTTTTTCACAAACCTTTGTCCAAGCACTTTCGTATAAAAATCCAGGTTGCGTTTTGCATTCCCTGCAATCGCAGTAATATGATGGAGTCCTAATATTTTGTCTTCCATTTAATTTATTTTAAATAACAACAATGCAACATTGCGTTTGTTCATCAACGTTATGTTCATAATTTAGATCGCTTCCTCAGCCAATTCTTCTTTGACTGCCAATTGTCTCACTTGCTTTACCAATTCTATTTCAGCATTTATTTTTACCTCATCTCCTACAACTACACCTCCAGCTTCCAAAGCTGCATTGTAAGTCATTCCAAATTCTTTACGGCTCAATTTTCCTTTAACGTTGAACCCCGCTCTTTCACCGCCCCATGGATCTTTTACCAAACCACCAAAGTCTACGTCAAGCGTTATAGGTTTCGTTATTCCGGCAATAGTTAAATCACCATAAAGTTTTCCCCCATCACCTTCCACCACATATTTTTTACCGGAAAATTTCAATTTGGGATTTTGTTCAATATTAAAAAAATCGGCAGATCTAAGATGAGCATTTCTTTGTTCATTTTTAGTGTCAATAGAATCTATGTCTGCGGTAAATTCAACTTTTTTCGCGGTGCTAAAATCATCATTTTCTGTTTCCACTTCAAGATCAAATTTATTGAAATGACCTGATACGGTGGTGATCATCAGATGTTTTACCTTAAATGTAATTTCACTATGTGGGGCATCTATAGCCCATTTTGTCACTGACATGTTTTTGATTTTTTATTTTTTTTAAAAATTATTTAAATATTTCCATTAAATGTTTTCAATCGTTTTTTTCCAATTGCGGCATCTATACTTGCTTTGCCGCCGCCTGCTATCAACACAATAATTGCCAATGCAAAGAGTAGAATAAAATATTCCCAACCTTCGCCTTTAGCAGTTTCCATATTCCAGTTCATAAAGAAACCATTGGCTGCATGAATTTTTGCAACTGCACCAATATAAATTCCAATAAAACCAATAGCTGCAACACGTGAAAGAAATCCAAATATGAGAAAAAGTGATCCAAAAAATTCAATAAGAATAACCATAAGTCCAATGATATATGGCAAGTGTACTTGTGTAGTGAAAAAACCCATCGTTCCTGAAAAGCCATAACCGCCAAACCATCCTAAAAGCTTTTGAGCCCCATGTGGAAATATAGTTAGTGCAAGTGCCAATCGTGCAATTAATGCTGTCCAGTTATTAGAGTTTGTTGCAATGATTTTGTTCATGTTTTCTCGTTTGTTTTTATGTTTAAAATTTATTTATGGATTTTTTTCCGTGTGAACTGCAGTGCTGATCTGATAACCAGCC
The DNA here is from genome assembly GCA_041691175.1 of Chitinophagaceae bacterium. GTDB lineage: Bacteria > Bacteroidota > Bacteroidia > Chitinophagales > Chitinophagaceae > Ginsengibacter. The sequence goes on along the minus strand of JBEPVG010000002.1, from coordinate 1,632 downwards.
TGTTTAAAAATTCGTGATATTTCTTCGTTTACTGCTTTGTCCATTCCAGAAATAAAAACTTCATTTAATGCAAAAATATCAGTTACAGTCACCACTTTAGAATTGGGTAAAAACTGCTCTATTTCTGCATTTGAAAGCACAACCACAATTTTTTGTGTAGCCACTTCTTTCATCATATCTGTGGCATGTTTTTCTTCACAACCAGGAACTGCAAGAACGATTATATCGGCTTCCCAACAACCGTCTTTCACACATTCAATCGTATCAATTTCGGCTGCTGAATTTTGTTGAGAAATGTCATCCGCCAGTTGAGAAAGTTGTTCCGCGTTATTTGAAATAAGCAGCAAACGATAAGGTAACCCGGAAAATCTTTTTGCAATTTCCGATCCCGCTTTTTCAGTCGCTCCTACAATTGCTATTGTTTTTTTTACCCCCATCGCTTCATTTTTTGTTACACAAAGGTACCATGATGCATACCTGGCAGCCTATGAGATATGATAATAAATAGCGTTGATCTATGTCAAGGAGTAAGGAAAAATTCAAAGTGCAAAATGTGCTGATCAATGCTAAAGTTGAAGGACAGATTCACCAAACCCAAAGAGGAGAATCGATATAACAAAAAATAATAGTTTTCTGGAGAGTATTTTGTAAGAATAGAAACAAAAAAAAATAACAAGGATGAATAAAATGTATGATGATAAAACATGGACAATTGGAAAAGATTTGAAAGTAAACCGCTACGGCTACGGCGCAATGCGCATCACAGGAAAAGGAATCTGGGGTGAGCCAAAAAACGAATCGGAAGCGATTCAGGTTTTACAAAAAGCAATTGATTTGGGTGTAAATTTTATAGACACTGCAGATAGTTATGGCCCTTACGTTTCAGAAAATTTGATCAAAAAAGCGCTTTATCCATATCCGAAAGATTTGGTAATAGCAACCAAGGGAGGTTTTGAACGACCTGGTCCGGATAATTGGGTAATCAACGCACGTCCTGATCACCTGAAAGCAGCACTAGAAGGAAGTTTGAAAAGATTGAAGTTAGACAGAATTGACCTTTACCAGTTGCACCGCATTGATCCCAAAGTGCCGTTTGATGAGACGATTGGATTTCTAAAACAAGCGCAAAAAAATGGACAGATCCGGTATATCGGTCTTTCCGAAGTGAGTACAGAAAACATTAAAAAAGCACAGGAGCAACTGGAGATCGTATCAGTTCAAAATAAGTACAGCCTTACTTTCAGAGAATGGGAATCCGAACTGCAATATTGCAGTGAAAATCAGATTGCTTTTATTCCCTGGAATCCTATCATCGCCAGCCGATTAAAACCGGATGAGAAAATTAAGCAGATGGCTGGAAAGTATGGTGTCACTGAATCACAGCTTATTCTAAAATGGTTATTTAATCATTCAGAAAATATTTTGCTAATTCCCGGAACTTCTTCTGTTGATCACCTTGAAGAAAATATGAACTCGCAAAACATTCATTTCACCCAGGAAGATTTTGATGCAATTAATTCGTTGCGTGGATAAAATATTTCCATTATTTACCTTCATCATAAACTTCAGGATTCACAGGAAAAGGTAGTCGCTTGCCATTTAATCCCGCTATGATATTATTGGCCGCAATGT
>JBEPVG010000001.1:0-24264 GCA_041691175.1 Chitinophagaceae bacterium | reverse complement strand
TGCTTATTCCGTCAATAAAGATTGTATAATCTTTCATTTCGGGACGAAGACTTACCGGATTATAATGCACTGTATCGCCAAAAGTGAGCATCCAATACATCTGGTCATACATCACATACAATTTCTTTTCTTCTTCCGCACGACGGTTATTTTCTTCTAATACCATGTCGCAGATTTTTTCTAATTCTTCTTTTTTGAAAACAGTACCAGTCGGATTTAAAGGGGAACATAATGCGATAAGAACCGCGTCTTTGATGTGTGGTTTTATATCATTTGCCGAAGGCATAAAATTATTTTCACGCAAAGCCTGGATCACCTCATGTTTGCCTTCTACAAAATGCACGTAATGATTATTATTCCAGCTAGGCACTGCATAAATCACTTTATCGCCTTTATCAACCAAAGCGCGATATAATGTATAAATGAGGGGACGGCCACCAGCAGCAATCAGAATTTCATTTGTATTAAAATCAAGGCCTTCACGTTCTTTAATAAAAGTAGAAACAGATTCTCTTAAAGCAAGAATTCCATCCGCCGGAGGATAAGTAGTAAACTTTTCCTGATAGGCGTTAATAATTTCGTTTTCCAACTTTTTCGGAATAGGAAATATGGAAGAATCAAAATCGCCAATGGTAAAATTATAAATCTTCTCCCCACTTTTTATTTTAGCTTTTATATCGGCGCCAAGCCTTACGATCTCGCTGCCAATTAGAGTTTCGGCCAGAGCGCTCAATTTTCCAAACGCTTTCTTTAAACTATTGTAAATGTTAATGGTGTTTGTTTTTATGGTTGGAGATAAATATAGGTATTAATTAGTTAAAAGCTTCCTGCCATTCAAAAAAAATTCATATCCTTTATGCAATTTCTTTGAGAGATAAAAATTTTAGAATTTTAAATCGATTATTCCGGCCGTTCATAAAGTCCTTTTTTTAAAAAAATTTTCTACGTTTAATCTTGTCTTATAATTGGGTAAACAATTCTCCCATCGGCAAAAAAATCAACAATTTTGGAGAAGAATTAATCAGTTTTTAAGGAATTATGGTTGTAAAAACTCATGGAACATTTTTTGTTCATCACTTACATCATTAATCTTAAAAAAATGTTTTATGAAAAAGTTAAGTTTTTTATCTCTCATTGCAGCTGCAATTATTTTTTCGGCATGCAATGGAAATTCTGATACCAGTAGTAATACCGATAGTACAACAAGCACGATGAGTAGTACTGATACGACAAACAGTATGAGATCAGATACTACAAATAACAACGCCAATGCCGTATCATCTGTTGACGATGATACAAAAGATTTTGCCAAAGAAGCGGCGGAGGGTGGAATGATGGAAGTAAAGTTGGGAAATATTGCAGAAAAAAACGCAGGAAGCCAATCAGTAAAGGATTTTGGAAAAATGATGGCAGATGACCATTCAAAAATTAATGATAATTTAAAAGATCTGGCCGCAAAAAAGAATGTCACCTTACCAACAACCGTTACTGACGATCAGCAAAAAGACATTGATAAATTAAGCAAAAAAACAGGAAACGATTTTGATAAGGATTATGTTTCGATGATGATAGATGACCATAAAAAAGACATTGCCGACTTTAAAAAATCTGGTGATAAAACCACTGATCCGGATTTTAAAGATTTTGTAATTAAAACACTTCCAATACTTCAAAAACACTTGGATGCGATACAAGCAATAAAAAAGAAAATGTAATTTCCAGAAGATAAAGGGGGTGCCAACCAAGCACTCCTTTTTTATTTATGCATCTGTTGTAATCCGCGCTGCTTATTCATTCCAGGCTTAATAAAGGTTTTATTTAATACCTATTTTATTCCAATTTTTTTTCTTCTTTCATTAAACTAAAATATTTAACTATAAATAGCTAAATTTATTAGTGTTGATAAAAAATTAGTTTCTATATTTGTGCAACTAAATAACTTTACCGTTAATCACTAAAATTTTAATTCATTTTTTATGGCAGCAAATACCACAGATAAAATTTCTGAAAAACTAAAAGCACTGAAATTAACTATAGACAAAATAGATAAGGATTTCGGAAAGGGGAGCGTGATGATGATGAACGAACGTTCTCAGGAACCACACGAAGTAATTTCAACCGGTTCAATTGGATTAGATGTGGCGCTTGGAATTGGCGGCCTTCCAAAAGGAAGAGTTGTGGAAATTTATGGTCCAGAGTCATCAGGAAAAACAACCCTGGCAATTCATGTAATTGCTGAAGCACAAAAAAAAGGTGGAATGTGTGCCATTATTGATGCTGAGCATGCATTTGACAATAGTTATGCAAAAAAATTAGGCGTGGATGTAGACAATCTTTTAATCAGCCAACCAGATTACGGCGAACAAGGTTTGGAAATAGCTGACCGGTTAATTCTATCGGGTGCCATTGATCTCGTAGTGATTGATTCTGTGGCTGCGCTTGTACCGAAAGCTGAATTGGAAGGAGAAATGGGTGATAGTAAAATGGGATTGCAAGCAAGGTTAATGAGCCAGGCAATGAGAAAATTAACTGCTACTATTAGCAAAACAAATTGCTGTTGTATTTTCATAAATCAGCTTCGGGATAAAATTGGGGTAATGTTTGGCAACCCTGAAACAACTACAGGAGGAAATGCACTAAAATTTTATTCATCAGTAAGGTTGGATATTCGGCGGATGGCCCAGATAAAAGATGGGGATCAATCTATCGGAAACCGCGTAAAAGTAAAAGTGGTGAAAAATAAAATGGCGCCACCTTTTCGGGTTGCAGAATTTGATATTATTTTCGGAGGTGGGATTTCGAAAGTTGGCGAAATAGTTGACATGGGTGTTGACCTTGGAATTGTGCAAAAAAGCGGAAGTTGGTTTAGTTATGATACGACAAAATTAGGGCAGGGGCGCGAGGCAGTAAAGCAACTTTTTATTGATAATCCTGATTTGGCAAACGAAATTGAAGCAAAAATAAGGGCAAAAATCACTGAAGGAATCGCGGTTTAAAAAATCTTTATTTTTAAAATAAGAAATGCTTGTTCAATTAAAATGAACAGGCATTTTTTTTGGGTAAAATTTATCCTATTTTATTAAATTAAAAATAGGAATTTAAACTATTTGTTCATTTACTTTTTCCTTTTTTATAATCCAAATCTTGCGCTTATTTCCAACATTCTTTCTATTGGTTTTATTGAAGCTATACGCAATTTTTCATCCATAACTATTTCAGGGGTTTCATATTCCATGCATAAATATAATTTCTCCAAAGTATTCAGTTTCATAAACGGACAATCATTACAAGCGCAGGAATTATCCGGCGGTGCAGGAATAAAAGTTTTAAATGGCGATTGAATTTGCATCTGGTGAATAATTCCTGATTCGGTTACTACAATAAATTCTGTGGCCGGATTTTCCCTGGAAAATTTTAATAAACCGCTGGTGCTTCCAATAAAATCAGCAACTTTTAACACAGGTTCTTCACATTCAGGATGTGCAATTATTTTGGCATTAGGATGGCGCATTTTTAATTTTATAATTTTTTGAAGACTGAAAATTTCATGAACAATGCACGCGCCGTTCCAAAGAACCATATCTCTTCCTGTTTTTTTTATCAAATAAGCGCCAAGATTTTTATCAGGAGCAAATATTATTTTTTGATCTTTTGGCAAACTGTTTATGATTGCTTCCGCATTAGAAGAAGTACAAATAATATCGCTCAGAGCTTTCATTCCCGCCGAGCAATTGATGTAAGTAATCACTATATGCCCCGGATATTGGTTTTTAAATTTTTCAAAGAGATCAGCAGGTGCAGAATCGGCCAGTGAACAACCAGCTTTTAAATCAGGTAACAAAACTTTTTTGGCCGGATTTAAAATCTTAGCAGTTTCTGCCATAAAATGCACGCCTGCAAAAACGATTATATCAGCAGTGGTAGATTGTGCTTTTTGAGCAAGAGCGAGACTGTCGCCAATAAAATCGGCAACATCCTGGATGTCTGGTTCCTGGTAATAATGAGCAAGTACAATGGCATTTTTTTCCTTTTTTAAGCGTTCAATTTCTGAGAAGAGGTCTAAGTTAACATCAATATCCAAATCAAGAAAACCTTTTTTTTCCAAATTGCGTTTTGCGGATTCAATGTTAATATCTGCCATAGTATTTAATAATAATTCATTATTTATTTAAAAGCCTATTACTACTAGAGGTGTGAATTTGTGGATAGATCGCTATAATATTTTGATGCAAATTTAAAACTTCCTTCTTTTCCACATATCTCCACATTCTATTAACAACGTTGCTTTAACGTTCCTTCTAATTTAAATGTATGTTTTTAACATTTGTTAATAAAAATTAACGTTAATAAAATCTTGCAACATTTATTTTTTAAAATTGTTAATTAGACTTGAAGAAAATGTTTCTACTTCTTCAGAAAAAAATAAAGTCTAGAAAAAGCCCATAGTTGTTAGAAGTTATTCAGACTTAAAAAGTCACCAATCGGGCTTACACACCGAAAAAATTTTTTTTACACAAGCTTTTGTTGAAAAAATTTTCGAATTATTTTTATATAAAATATTTTAAAAAAAAATAATCCGCAGAAACGTTGCCAGCGCTTGTCCTAATACGTTATCCACAGTTTGTTCCTATTCTATTTTACACTATTTTTGCGGCCTCATTTCAAATTTAAGAGTAAATACAATATGTCAATCATTCAGACTATCCGTGAAAAAGGGGCTGTGATCGTAATTGCGTTAATCGCCATAAGCCTTATTGGTTTTATATTAATGGATTCTATGAGCAGTGGCCACGGATCATTGTTTGGAGATAACAACACGTCAACTATCGGAGTGGTAAATGGCGAAAAGATCCAGTTGGATAATTTCAACAACAAAGTAAAAGAAGTTGAGCAGCAATATCCAAATGCCGGTTCTTCTCAAAACAATCAGATCATGGAATCAGTATGGAACCAAATGGTTGCCGAAAAAATTGTTGAAGAACAATTTAAAAAATTAGGCATCACTTTTACGCCTGATGAAATGAGCTCTATAATGTTTAGTAATGACGCTCCACAGCAGTTAAAACAAGCATTTACTAACAAAGAAACCGGTGAATATGACGTAGAACAAGCGAAACAATGGTGGGCGCAAACAAAGAAAAATAAAAATGAAGAACAAAGAAATGCAGTGATTTCGCAGGTAATAGACCCCATGCGCCTCAATAGTTTGTATACAAAATATACTTCTATGATTGCCTCAAGTATGTATCAGCCGAAATGGCTATTAAAAGAAGAAGCGGAAGAGAAAAACCAATTTGCTACTATTTCTTATGTAGCCGTTCCCTACTCGGTTATAAGTGACCAATCTGTGAAAGTTACCGATAATGATATTCAAGCTTATCTTGATAATAATAAATTAAAGTATAAACAGGAACCTGGCAGAATTATCTCTTATGTTTCGTTTAGCGCGGCTGCAAATTCAGAAGACAGCGCGAGAATTTTACAATCTTTAAAAGAATTAAAACCTCAATTTGCCGCTGATTCGAATGCAAAGTTTTTTCTTGGAAGAAATTCTTCAACTATTCCATATTTCGACGGATATGTGCCAAAGTCAAAAATGCAATCACCGGATAAAGATTCAATTATTTCTTTAGCTGATGGCGGAGTTTTTGGCCCGTATGAAGATGGGAAAAACTTTGTTCTTGCCAAAAAACTTATTACAAAAGTAATGCCTGACAGTATTGAATGCCGGCATATTTTATTAGGAACTGTGGATCCGCAAACGCAGCAACCAATAATGGACGATAGCACGGCTCACCGGATTGCAGATAGCATCGCCAATGCAATTCAAGGCGGCGCCAATTTCGATTCTTTGAATGCGAAATATTCTACTGACCAGGTGGCCAAGCAACAAAACGGAGTAATGACTTTTGACCTGATGACGATTCAAGGTGATAATTTTTCAAAAGAATTTGGAGATTTTTTATTAAACGAAAAGGGTGAAAATAAAAAAGTAGTAAAGACCCAATTTGGCTGGCATTACATTGAGATTCTTAATAAAAAGGATTTGCAACCTGCTTACAAAGTAGCTTATATGGCAAAAGAAATTGCACCAAGCGATCAAACAATTAACGCTGCAAACACAGCGGCCATCAAATTATCGGGAAGCGCAACAGATGAAAAATCGTTTAATGATTATGTGGCTAAAAATGGTTTGAAAAAAGTGGATGTTCCAAATGAAGTAAAAGAAAATGATTATCAGTTGGGCAGTTTGCAGGATGCACGAACCATTATAAAGTGGGCTTTTGATGCAAAGGAAGGCCAGGTTTCAGAGCCGTTTGCTATAAAAGATGATTATGTTGTTGCAGTCGTGGATAAGAAATTAAAAGCAGGAAATCCTGATGTAAATACTGCCAGACCTATGGTTGAAGGAATTATTATGAATAGGAAAAAAGCGGATGAAATAAAAAAGAAGCTTAATAATCCATCAACACTTGAAGCCGCCGCCGCCGCATATAAATTGCAGGTTTTGAACAGCGGCGCCGATTCGACACTTACTTTTAATGCTCAAATTATAAACGGGATTGGAAACGAGCCCAAAGTTGCGGGAGCCGCTTTCAATAAAGAATATCAATCAAAGATTTCGCCGGCTTTTTCCGGAAATTCTGGTGTGTTTGTAATAAAAGTGAATGGTGTTTCTTCAAAAACGCCGGTTGCTCCTGAATTACAAAAACTGCAGATGAATGATGAATTAAATAAAAATATCCAGAATGCAATAGGGCAATCATTTGATGCGCTGAAAAAAACCGCTGACATAAAAGACAATAGAAGCAGGTTTTTCTAAAAAGTAAAAAAAATTTTTTTAAAGCCATCCGAAAAGATGGCTTTTTCGTTTACAGTAAACAAACAAAAAACCGGAAAAATGATTTAGTAACTTTACAAAAAAATAAGAATTATGGAAGAGGTGATTATTAATAAGGTAGCACAAAGCACACTGGTTACACTAGATCTTGAAAAGTTTTATCCAAAGGAAGAATTAGTTCTTTTTGATTTGAAGAATTATTTATTTATGGAGCTTATTTTAAAAGAGAAAGAATATCGCGACGCATTAAAAAATTTGGATTGGAGTATTTATCAAAATAGAAATGTAGCTATCACTTGTTCCGCAGATGCAATTATCCCTTTGTGGGCTTACATGCTGGCAGTTACTTATCTTCAGCCGGTTGCTAACGAGATTCTTTTTGGAAATGAAAAAGAGGTTTTCAATATTTTGTTTTTAAAAAATGTAGAGAAACTAAATGTGAAAGAATTTGAACAAAAAAGAGTGGTGATAAAAGGCTGTGGCGAAAAAAAAATTCCGGAATCTGCCTATGTAGCAATAACAAAAATGTTGCGTCCAATTGTTAAAAGCATTATGTACGGCGAACCTTGCAGTACAGTTCCAATTTTTAAAGAAACTAAAAGATAGGACAAAAAAGAAATCAAATAAACCACTTATTTGTTCATTTACTATTACACTTTTTATTTTTCAATCCAAACACAAACCGAGCCCGCTGGTGCGAAGAAAATTCCCCAACCTTCTTCATTTATTTCGACTTCTGAAGAATTTTTGCCCAGCATATCTTTAAATTTTTTTCCCGCGTAACGTTTTCCAATTTCCATATTTTTAAATCCTTCTCCGCTATTAGAAATTAATACCGCGCAACCCTTATGGTCATCATCGCCTTCACGGGTCCAGCCGATACAATTCACATGATCAAAATAATCACGCTGGTTTCCAAAAGCATATTTATTGCGGGCCTCTAAAAGTTTTTCCAGCTCCTCTACTTTTGCAATCCATATTTCGTGTTCATTTCCATCATTACCATTGTCTTTATAATGCGCACCATAAAGATCGGGATAAAATACGCACGGATATCCTTCCTGCCGAAGCAGGATAATCGCGTAGGCAATAGGCTTGAACCAAGCTTCTACAGGTGCTTCCAGCGCTTGTAATGGCTGTGTGTCGTGATTGCCAACAAGGGTTACTGCTTTCTCAGGCAAGGCTTTTGCTAGCGTCTCGTCCATGATTTTGCTCATATCATAGTCGTGTCCGCTTTGTGAAGCAGTATGAAAATTTCGTTGAAGAGAAGCATCAAACAAACTCATTTCCCCTTTTGTTTCCTCAATATATTTTAATAACAGATCGAGAAATCCGGGAGTCCAGTACTCGCCGACTGCAAAAATTTCTTTGCCTGTACTTTCACGCAATTGTTTTAACCAGTCAACATAAAAGAATGGTGGAATATGCTTTACTGCATCAAGCCGTACTGAATCAAAGTTTCTTTGGTACCAATACCATTTTGCCCAATTGACCAGTTCATCACGGACTGCCTGGTTTCTAAAATCTATATCATCATACATGAGGTAATCGAAATTGCCTTTTTCACTACTCACCATTTGCTGCCACGAATCTCCATTTTCATTTAATATTCTATAGATGCCGGTTTCTTCCAGGTCATGTGCATAATCTACTCCTGAAAAACACATGAAATCCCATACAAATTCGGAATATTTTTTTGCCCTTCCCGGGAAATTAAATTTTGTAAAAGCGTCTATTTCAAATGGAGCAGATATGGTTTTTGTCCTGTTTTCCGGATCTACTTTTACTACTTTTATCCTTTCTATTTCATCCCCACCAGATTTATGATTTAAAACAATATCAACCATCACATGCATTCCTGCCTCATGTACCGCATCTATTGCCTCAAAATATTCATCGCGGGTTCCATATTTTGTGCGCACAGATCCTTTCTGCTCAAATTCACCCAAATCATATAGATCATAAGGATTATATCCCTGGCTTAAACCCCCACTAGCTCCTTTGTAAGCCGGGGGAAACCATAACGTAGTAAAACCAAGTTTTTTGAGATTCTGGGCTTCTGTTTTTATTTGTTTCCACAGAGATCCATCGGATGGCACATACCAATGAAAATATTGAAGTATTGTTCCTGAAATCATAAAAATTTTTTTTGATTACTTCAAATGGTGTACCGAAGAATTGAAAGAAAGTAAAAAAGATTTCAGAAATGAGAATATTGATTAAAAGTTAGTCTACTAACGATTATCAGATCGCAAAAGATTCATTTAAAATTAATCTGCAAAAACCGGCCGGAAATCTTCTTGAAAAAATTCTTTTGGAAATTTATTTTCTAATAATAAAGTTGCGGCGATTTTTCCCAGCGTATCTGAACTCATTGCTGAATAACCGTTTCCGCCTGCAGCGACAAACAAATTTTTATCAACTTCACCGATATAAGGTTTGCCATGTTGGGTATATGAAACGATGCATTTTTTTTCCAAACATTTTTCAACATTTAGTGATGGAATTAAATTGGACAAAGCTTGTTTCATGATTTTTAAATTCTCCTCATTGCATTCATTTTTAAACCAGTCCTGTATTTCTTTTAAACTTTTAAAGAAAATATCATATGGAAAATTTGCGCCCATCTTTAAATAAAAGCTGCCATCAGGATATTGAAGCGGCCGCACTAAATAAATGTCATTAATCTCTGGTTCATTAATTTTGTATAAAAGCGCCGGAAGCTTTGACAAACGCGAAGCCTCTTCTGCACTGGTTTTTGCCCAAATTGTTGTTTCGCCTTTTAACGTTAAGAATAGTTTTTGATTTAAAAGATCAAAAAAATTCACAAACGCCCCGGGGGCAAGTAAAACTTTTTTTGATTGATAAATTTCGCCGCTATTGGTTACAATTTGCATTTGGTTATTTTCACAATTAACAGCTTTGACAAGGTCATTAAAAATTTTCCCCCCTTTTTTTTCGAACAATTTTAATTGTGCTTTTATCAAAAGACGTGGATTAATATGCCCGGCAGGCGAAGTTTCAAAAATACCCGCGGAAGATTTTGGAAAATTATAATCGGGCATAAATAGATTCAGCGATTCACCAGTTTCAAAAGAGGAATAGTTGTTTTCAAAAATTTGCGACTGCGCGGGTGCATGAACAAGATATTCGTCTTTTCCGTAAGGATTTACATAAAGGCAACCTTCAGTGGAATGAAAATGAATACCAGTTTCGATTTCGATCGAAGCATATTCATTTGCAGATTGATAGTTAAGCAATGTGGATGCTGCGTCTTTTCCAATAATTCTTTGAACTCGGGCGCGGTCGTAATGACTCGAAAAAACGATTTTTTGATCTAAAACTGTTTCTTCGTCAGGACCAATCAAGGCAACATTTTTTTGCGTGTTGCTTATATATTTCGCCGCCGCCGAACCAATTAAACCCCGGCCGATTATAAGGCTATTGTAAATCATTTACAGAAGTTTAAACTTTTGCAGTAAACGAATAAATATAGTGAATTTCTATTTTCTTGTTTTCTTTTTAAAATAAAATATTGGTTTAGCTTTTGAAGTAAAATAAAAAAAATTATGCCTGAAGGCCCAACAATTTTTATTTTAAAGGAAGAAGTTCAATCTTTTATTGGAAAGAAAATTACCAAGGTTGAAGGTAACAGCAATCTGGATATCCAGCGGTTATCCGGACAGAAAATTATTGATTTTAAAAGTTGGGGAAAACATTTTTTAATTTGTTTTAAAGATTTTACCGTCAAAATTCATTTCATGCTTTTTGGCAGTTATAGAATTAATGAACAGAAAGATCGTGCGCCTAGGCTTCGCTTAATTTTTGATAAAGGTGAATTGAATTTTTATGCCTGCTCGGTAAAATTTCTGGAAGAAAGTTTAGACGAAATATACGATTGGACATCCGATGTGATGAGTGATTTATGGAATCCAAAACAGGCAAAAGAAAAACTAAAGGAAGTTCCGGACATGTTGGTTTGCGACGCTTTGCTTAATCAAAATATTTTTACCGGAGTTGGAAATATTATTAAAAATGAAGTTCTTTTCAGAACAAAAATTCATCCTGAAAGTAAAATTGGCAACATTCCGGCAAAAAAAATAAATGAGTTAATTAAAGAAGCACGCAATTATAGTTTTGATTTTTTAGAATGGAAAAAGAAATATATTTTGAAGAAAAATTGGCTGGCTCATACAAAAAAAATTTGCCCGCGTTGTAATATTCCTTTTGTAAAAGCACATTTGGGAAAAACAAAGAGAAGAAGTTTTTTCTGCAATAACTGCCAGACATTATATTAGAATGAACAGGAGAATCAAATATTTTAAGAGGCAATAATTAATAACTTCCAGCGGCAAAGGTATTTCCCTGGCTCATATCGCCGGTGTCATAACCCTTTTTAAACCAATACATCCTTTCGGCAGATGTACCATGAGTGAAAGAATCCGGCGTAACTGTTCCCTGGTACTCCTTTTGTAATCGGTCGTCCCCAATTGCATTTGCTGCATTAAGCGCTTCGTTGATATCTTCCGGTTTAATTACATTTTTCATTTTCTGATCATAATGCGCCCAAATGCCAGCATAAAAATCGGCCTGCAATTCGAGCTTTACAGAATATTTATTATATTCTGTTTCACTTACCTGTTGTTGTATTTGTTGCATTTTTGCGGTAACGCCCAATAAATCCTGCACATGATGGCCAACTTCGTGAGCCACCACATAAGCCATAGCAAACTCACCAGTAGCGCCAAACTGATCTTTTAGTTGCTGTGCAAAAGAAAGATCAATATATAAATCCTGATCTACCGGACAATAAAAGGGGCCGGTAGATGCGCTTGCATTTCCACAGGCAGAAGTGGTGCTCCCATTAAAAAGAACCAGTGTCGGATCTGTGTAAGTTCTGCCCATATCGGAAAATAATTTAGTCCAAACATCTTCTGTATCAGCAAGGACAACTTTTACAAAAGCGGCTTGTTTATCCTGGGATGCCTTTTGTTCCACTGTCATTTCCTGTTGTTGTGGTGGAACTAATTGTTGCAAATCGTTCAGATCTCCGCCGCCCAATAAGAATTTTGCAAGAATAAATATCACGCCGATAACGCCTCCTCCGACAGCTAAGCCGCCGCCAGACACACCGCGCCTATCATCAACATTTGAGCTTTCTCTTCTTCCCAGCCATTGCATAATTTAAGATTTAAAAGGTTTTAAATTGAAAGAAAAAATACTCATTTAGGATTTATTCTTTCGTTTATTTTTAAAAATTTCAATTGCATTTTTAGTGAAATCGCTCAAAATCAAACGTCCGCTTATTGCCGCTCTTTCTCTAAGAAGCGTGTCCCAATTTTCTGTTCCTTGCCAAAATGTTTTTTTCAATTCTGTCATAGCTTCGGGATTTGAATGTCCCAGCGTATTTGCCAGCCTGTAAACTGATTCATCAAGGTCGTGAATAGATTGATGAACTTCTGCAAACAGTCCTTTTTGTTTAGCCCAATCGGCATTTCTCCACAAAGTAGCATCAATGGCGAGCTGACTAAAAGCCGATTTCCCAATTTTTCTTTCTACTGCGGGACCCACAACAAAAGGTCCCATACCAATAGCAAGCTCGCTCAATTTTACTTCTGAATCTTTTACGGCAATTGCATAATCAACAGCGGCAGCAAGGCCAACGCCTCCTCCGACACATTTTCCGTGAATGCGGCCAATAATTAATTTGGGACATTTTCTCATCGCGTTTATTACATTGGCGAAGCCACAGAAAAAAGCCATTCCTTCTTTTTCATTTTTTACCGCAATTAATTCATCAAAACTTGCACCAGCGCAAAAAGCTCCATCACCAGCGCTTTTTAAGATAACGACTTTAGTGTCGTGCGTACCGGAATAATGGATTTCCTGTGCCAGTGAATCTAGAAGTTTTCCTGGTAAAGAATTACTGTGTGGATGAAAAAACTCGATAGTTGTAATGCCGTGTTCTGTATGAGATTTTACGTATCCCTCCTGGTTTTCGTTCATAAAAATTTTGTTGTTTCTAATTCAAATATATTTTACTCTTCTTTTAAAAAATCAGCATTTCTTTCTAACCATTGTCAAAATTGTAGCCACACCAATCAAAGGCTCATCTGTTTCATCTAATATTTCTACATACCATTTTACAATTCCTTTCGGAATGTCAATTCCTTTTACGTTCGTTGTTTCCGCAGTTATTTCTTTTAGTTCCTGGGAAATCTTTTCCTTACAGGTAAATCTTATATAAATTTCCGTGCCGGAATAAACCGGCTTTGTAAAACGCAATTCGTCGATGCCATAATTTAGTAGCACCGGATTTTTTTCATAGCTGTCAACAAACAATCCTGCCGCAGCACTTATGATAAAATATCCGTGAGCTACCTGTTGGTCAAACATGGTGTTAGAAAAATCAGTTGATTTAAGATGCGCATAAAAATGGTCACCGCTTAAATCGGCAAACTTGTCAATATCCTCTGAAGTAATTTTCCTTTTCTCTGTAATTAATTGATCACCGATTTCGAGTTCTTCGAAATATTTTTTAAAAGGATGAACAGAATCAATTTTAGCTGTCGCCCCGGGCTGATAAACATTTGTAATGGCAGTGAGCATCGTGGGCGAACCTTGCACTGCAACTCTTTGCATGTAATGTTTTATACCCCGCAAACCACCCATTTCTTCTCCGCCACCAGCGCGGCCAGGGCCGCCATGAACCAGCATGGGCAAAGGTGAACCGTGGCCCGTACTCTCTTTTGCACAATCTCTGTTTAAAACCAAAATTCTTCCATGATAAGTGCCTGCACCCAAAATGAAAGTCTTTGCAAATTGTTGGTTTACTGTAACAACAGAACTACATAAACTTCCTTTGCCTAACTTGGCAAGTGAAATAGCTTCTTCCATATTTTTATAAGGCATTATGGTACTTACCGGCCCAAATGCCTCTATGTTGTGAACTTCATTGCTTTCAAAAGGAAGTTCATTTTTCAATAAGAGCGGGTTCATAAAAGCGCCTTTTTTATCATCGGCATCAATTAGTTCCACGCTGTCCAGGCTTCCATAAAGTATTTGCGAAGAAGCTAATAGTTTTTGAACCTGTTGTAAAACTTCCTTTTTTTGTGACAGGCCCGCTAGAGAGCCCATTCTTACTTTTTCATTTTCAGGATTGCCGATAGTTGTCTGTGCCAGAGATTTACTGATGGCTTTCCATACTTCTTCCATTTTATTTTCAGGAACAAAAATCCTTCTGATAGCCGTGCATTTTTGACCGCATTTGGAAGTCATTTCTTTTCTTACTTCTTTTATAAAAATATCCCATTCAGGCATTTGAGGAGTTACATCATCGCCCAGAACAATGCAGTTCAATGAATCGGCTTCCAGGTTAAAAGGCACATTTTCAAGAAGAATAATTGGATTTGATTTCAGCATTAATCCTGTAGTTGCAGAACCTGTAAAAGTGATGACATCCTGTGAACTCACATGATCCAGAATATCGCCGGCACTTCCGCAAATCAATTGCAATGCGCCTTCGGGTAAAATTTTAGAGGTTATAATTTCTCTTACAACGGCTTCGGTTAAATAAGAAGTTATAGAAGCTGGTTTTACAACAGCGGCAACGCCGGCTAATAAATTCACCGAAATTTTTTCCAACATTCCCCAAACGGGGAAATTAAATGCGTTAATGTGAATTACAACACCTTCTTTTGGCAATAAAATATGTTGCGCGGAAAAAGTTCCTCTTTTACTCAATCCGATATTTTCTCCATCCAAAGCAAAAATTTCATCGGGTAATCTTCTTCTTAAGGAGGCATTTGAAAACAAATTGCCGATTCCCCCTTCTATGTCAACCCAGCTATCGGCGCGGGTTGCGCCGGTTTTGTAACTAAGCTGATAAAATTTTTCTTTATGTTCCAAAAGATGAAGCGCCAATGCTTTCAGCATTCTGCCTCTTTCCTGGAAAGTCATTTTTCTTAAAGCGGGACTTCCTGTTTTTCTTCCATAATCCAGTATGGATGCAAAGTCAAGGCCTTTCGTGGTTGCAGTTGCAATCACTTCCCCATTTACGGCATTATACAATTGCTGGCCATCGCCATCGCCTTCTATCCATTTGCCTGTAATATAATTTCCAAGTTTCATTTTCTAAATATTTTTCCCACTAATTACACGAATTTACACGAATTGTAAGAAAGAAAAATTAGAGAGAATATTTCTTAATTTGATAAATAAAATCTCAAGTTATGAGTGTGGCAGAAATGAAAAAAAAATTAATGAAAAATAAACGCTCCCAATAAATATCAATAAAAAAAATAGTAAAAATTTATTAAAAAAGTTGAATTATCACCTTCAGAATGGAATTAAAAGAAGTATGTAAAATGACATCTAAATGAAAGTGGAGGAATTATACAAAAATTGTTCAATGATAATCTTTAAGCATACTCTTGAAATTCAGGTAACTGTTGAAAATCCGTTTGGCGGTGTCGGTAGATATTTTCATTTTCATACGTAAAAAAAAATGTGAAGATATGTTGAATGGTTGAAGGAAAACACAGACCATAATCCTTAATTCAACAATTATCAATTTTCATCAGCCGGTCAATTTCTTTTGAAAGCCTTTCAAAGATTTCTTCTACGCCACCTTCGCCTTTTACCAAAACTACTTTATGCATTTGTTGATAATGATCAGCTACAGTAGCAGTTTTTTTATGATATTCTATAATTCTCGCTCTGATTACCTGTTCATTATTATCATCAGTGCGCCCACTGGTTTCGCCACGTTTTAGCAAACGATGAATCAGTTCATCTTCGCTCACACTAAGGGCAAGCATTACATCAATGCAGGTATTTTTTCTGTCCAAAAGTTTGTCCAATTCCTGCGCCTGGATTGCCGTGCGAGGAAAACCGTCGAACAAAAAACCTTCTGCGTCAGGATTGCTATCAAGCGCATCGTTTATCATTCCTATTACTACTACATCAGGCACCAAATTACCTTTATCCATAAATTTTTTTGCTTCCAATCCTAATGGAGTTTTTCGCGAAATCTCGCTTCTTAATAAATCACCGGTTGAAAGGTGCTTAAGATTATATTTGGCAATCAGTTTTTCTGACTGCGTTCCTTTTCCACTGCCCGGAGGGCCAAATAAAATAAGATTGAACATCGGCTTTATAAAATCCTTGTGAGCATCAAATATACTTGATGAAATTTAAAAATCGGACGATGTGCAATAAAAACGAAATTTTTTTAGCAAACCATCTGTTTTTGATTGTTTAATTTTACAATAATCAATTTTCTTTTTAAATATTAATCTAAATGAAATGAGCTCAGATAAAAATAGCAATGGATTTTTAGTAAAAAATAAAAATCCTTCTGAAATAAACAATGAAGAGTGGAAGAAAATATTGCCCGGAGAGGTTTATCATATTGCACGCAAAAAAGGAACCGAAAGACCGGGAACAGGGAAATTTTATCAACATAATGAGGTAGGAACTTATTATTGTGCAGTTTGTAAAAACCCGCTTTTCAGGAGTAATGGAAAATTCAATAGTAGTTGCGGATGGCCCAGTTTTTTTGAACCCCTTAGTAAAGAGAGCCTTATTTATCTTCAGGATAATTCTTTGGGAATGAAGCGCACAGAAGTAGAATGTGGAAATTGCCATTCGCACCTGGGTCACGTTTTTGAAGACGGCCCTGCGCCAACAGGATTGCGCTATTGTATCAATTCGGTTGTGCTTGGTTTTGACAAAACTCCGGACGAAAAATAATTCTTAAGTTCTTCCTGTAAACGCCCGACGTAGTAAAGCAACAATAAAGGTAAATATTGCTGCGCCGATTATTGCCCAAACGATGGGAAATGGTTTACCATCTACCTGGATAGTAAAAAAATCCGGCAAGCCCATTTTTCCCGCAACCCACAAACCGATGTAAGCGCCGATAAATCCAACAACGATTGAAACCAGGCAACCGCCAAGATCGTAACCTGCCAGCGACTGGCCAATGCCGCCGCAAATAGCAGCGATCAATAAAAGTATCAGAAATCCAAAGAGAGTCATGGTTAAAGATTTTATTAAAAAATTTTTTATAAAATTGTTCCAATTATCATGCTGCAATTTTAGTATAAAATATTTTTTCTTATAAAAATTTCTATATTTTAATTTTCAGGTGCCATCTTTGCTTTGCAAAACAAAAAAGTTCCGCGAAGCATGATGAATATTAAACCGGTTGAAAAAAATCTGATCTCGAAGAAAATCGATACCTTCTTTATTGATCTTTATTCGGCTGTTCAATTTATCCTTCGGTTCTTTAAGGAGCTTTTCAAACCACCTTATGAGGTTAAAGAAATAATCAGGCAATGTTATGAAGTTGGATATAAATCTCTCTTTTTAATAACACTAACAGGTTTCATAACCGGTCTTGTTTTTACTAAGCAATCGCGTCCCTCCTTATCAGAATTTGGCGCCACATCCTGGTTGCCGAGCCTCGTTGCAATTGCGATCATACGTGCATTGGCGCCCCTGGTAACTGCATTGATCTGCGCTGGAAAAGTAGGTTCAAATATTGCTGCGGAATTAGGCTCCATGAAAGTAACTGAACAGATTGATGCGATGGAAGTTTCGGCTGTTAATCCTTTTAAATTTTTGGTGGTAAGTCGTGTTTTGGCCACTACATTAATGATTCCAATGTTGATGTGTTACACAGGATTTGTAGCAATGATGGGCGCCTATATTAATGTGCATCAAAATGAAATGACCAGTTTTATTACTTTTTTTCAACAAGCTTTTGAAAAAATCTCTTTCTTGGATATTTTTTCTTCTTTCATAAAAAGTATTGTATATGGATTTACCATTGGAATTGTTGGCTGCTATAAAGGGTTTCACGCAAAAAATGGAACGGAAGGCGTTGGGAAAGCGGCTAATCTATCGGTCGTTCTGTCCATGTTTTTAATTTTTATTGAAGAAATTCTTATTGTTCAAATAACCAATAGTATCAGGTATTAATGGAAGCAGAAATTGAAAATAGTGATCAAAATGACACAGCCATTTCCATCGTGGATTTATATAAGTCTTTTGGGGAAAATCAGGTGTTGCGCGGCGTAAATCTGGAAGTGAAAAATAAAGAGAATGTGGTTGTTTTGGGAAGATCAGGTACGGGAAAATCGGTGCTCATAAAAATCGTGTGTGGTTTATTAAAACCAGATCAGGGACGTGTAAATGTTTTAGGAGAAGAAGTGGAATTATTGAATGATAAAGGATTGCAAAAGCTCCGTTTGCAAATTGGCTTTTCTTTTCAAAGCAGCGCTTTATACGATAGCATGACCGTAAGAGAAAACCTCGCTTTTCCTTTGGTTCGCCATTCAAAACATTTATCAAAAAAGGAAGTGACACAGCAAATTGAAAGAGTTTTAGACGCTGTAGAATTATTGCAAACGATTAATCAAATGCCCGCAGAATTATCGGGCGGACAAAGAAAAAGAATTGGAATTGCGCGCACATTAATCCTGCAACCAAAAATTATGTTGTACGACGAGCCTACTTCAGGTCTTGATCCAATAACAAGTATTGAAATTAATAAACTGATCAACCAGGTAAAACATCAATTTAATACAACTTCCATTATCATCACACACGATCTTACGTGCGCCAAAGCAACCGGTGATAAGGTGGCGATGTTATTTGATGGAAAGTTTATAAAGCAAGGTACTTTTGAGGAAGTTTTTGCAAGCGATGATGATAGAATTCGAAATTTTTATAAATACAATTTTATTAATTAATTATGAGATCAACAGGAAACAGAAGGGCGATAATCGTGGGAATATTTATATTCCTCGGGCTTGCCATATTTATATGGACTGTCCTCACGCTTGGTTCGCAAAAGAAAACTTTTGCACATTCAATAACCATAAAATCTTTTTTTGAAAATGTAAATGGTTTGCAGAAAGGAAACAACGTTTGGTTTTCGGGAGTAAAAGTGGGTACGATAAAAAAAGTAAATCTTATTGGAAACGGTAAAGTAGAAGTGGATATGAATATTGATGATCAATCGCTTGTTTATATCAGAAAAAATGCGAAAGCGAAATTGAGTACAGACGGGCTTATTGGTAATAAAATTATTGAAATTTATGGCGGAACTTCTAAGGCAACTCAGATTCAGGATGGAGATATTTTGGATAACGACAAATTGTTGAGTACCGATGAAATGATGAACACACTTTCGAAAAATAATGACAACCTGCTTGATATCACAGCTAATTTTAAAATACTCAGCAACCAACTTGTTGCAGGTAAAGGTTCTATCGGGAAATTACTTACGGATGAAACATTTGCCAACGAACTTGACAAGACAGTTGTTACTTTGAAAAATGCTTCTTTGAATCTTGAAAAACTTTCCGCAAACGCTTCAACTTATACCGCCAAACTTAATGACAAAGGCACTTTGGCAAATGATCTTGTAACTGATACCGTTGTATTTAGCAAGTTACGCGCAACAGTTTCACAATTGCAAAAAGTAGCCGATCAATCGAAAGAAATTATGGAAAATTTGGATTCTGCAACAATTAATTTAAACAAAGGATTGAATAATAAAAATGCACCCGCAGGAATGTTTTTACATGATGAAAAAACTGCTGCCGGATTAAAAAATACTTTACAAAACCTGCAATCGGCCAGTAAAAAACTGGACGAAGACCTGGAGGCTGTTCAGCACAATTTTCTACTGCGGGGGTTTTTTAAAAAGAAAGCAAAAAATGATAAAGAAGAAACACGAATTGTTTTAGATACAACAGTTGTGGGGAAATAGAAAGTCGCGTTATTTGTTTGTTTACTAAGAAATATTTTTATTTTATTTGTGCAAATTCCTGCAGGTATTTATCAAGATAAAATTGTTTTGATTTCGATTTGTATTGCATAATAAATCTTGGATGTTCGAGCGGAACTATCTTTTTAAAGAAATGAAATTCCTGGTTTATTTTTCTTAAAAAATTTACATTTTTTCCCGTTCCAAAACAAAAACAAACATCGGTGTTGATTCCAAAGTTGATTTGTTTTTTTATATTTTCAATGATAAAATCATACATTGAATCGGTCAACTCTCTGCTGTCATAATAATTATAATTAATTTCTTTTCCTTTATCATTTATTATGGTAAAACCAAGCGGGCAAACCGAATGAATATAAAATTTACCATAAAACTTTTCTACGCCGCCATATGCGTTGATCATTTCATATACAAACGTTGCGGAGGGCTCGTGTGTTGGATTTCCGTCGAATTTCAAGCCACATTCATTCAATAGTCTTTTCGTATCGGTAAAAGGAACCCCGGTTACTCCTGCACCGAATCTTCCTGGATTAATTCCAAGAATCAGGTGTCGTTTTTTGGTATCGTTATAAAATTTTTTATAAAATTTTGTGGAGGTCAGCATCGCTTCTTTGTGATCTTTGAAGGGATTCATGATGCTGATATTTTTTGGCAAAGTACCTTCGAAAAAAATCTTTTTATTGAATGAAATTATTTTGTCAGCAAAGGTTTTCATCAATGAATTTTTTATTCATTTAAACAAAGTGGCGTTTAAAACATTAATAATATTGAAGAAGTTTATTTTTTTTCTAAAATCTTCAACTTTTTTATCAGGTCATCAAGTGGTGTATATTCTTTATAGGAAGTAATGAGCTTTTTGTTTTTATCAAATAAAGCCGTGAAGGGCGTATGTTCTAACTGGTAGTATTTTCTGAAAAAAAACACCGGAACTTCCATCCCCACTCTTATATTCGGATATTTAGATGTTTGAAATTGTTTTTCAAAACCTGCGACAGACTGCAACGATTCAAAAGTTACCATTACGATCTCAGTGTTTTTGAAATTACTTATCTTATTAAAAAGTTGCTTCATCAAAACCTGGCAATGTTCGCAATCCGGCGCAAAATAAATGATGATCAGAGGTTTTTTAGGAAGTTCTGAAGATGAAAAAATTTTGCCGTTGCTTAGCTTCATTTGAAATGCCGGCATTGTTTGCGCACTTGCATTCGACGAATAAAAAAGAGTAACTATCAGCAAAAAAGCAAAAGCAGTAATTATTTTTTTCTTAATCATTTTAATTCAAATTCAGATTTATGAAAAGAGAAAAGTGGAAGTAAACGAACAAATAATCATGATTTTGATTTCTTTAATTTTCTCTAAAAAGAGAACAAATTACAGGGCTTTAATACGAATATTTTTATACCAAACATCATCACCATGATCCTGAAGTGCAATCTTTCCTTTTTTAAAAGTTCCAAAAGCCGGCATGTATTTGAATTTGCTTATGGCAACCATTTCTTTCCAATTATTATCCCATAAATTAGTGGAAAGCGTGTGCTCGCCGTTCAAATAAAAATCAAGTTTTCCATTTATTGATTTTATTTCAGCATGATTCCATTCTCCCAATGAATTGACTACTTCTTTCGAAGCCAGCAGATCGTACAAGTCGCCGGCTCTGTGGGTGTAAAGCTTTCCATCGGGCTGGCCTAAACGCGTTGGTGTTCCATTATCCAAAACCTGCATTTCTATTCCTGTAATGTATGTTTCTTCATATTTGGCGGGGTCTTCGTGAACATAAAAAATGATGCCGCTGTTTCCCTTTTCTGAAATCTTCCAATCTAATTTCAAATCAAAATTTCCATATTCATTATCAGAGACCAGGTCGCCACCTTCTTTGTTTTTTGTGGAGGCATCTAAATGAAAAGCGCCATCTTCTACTTTCCATTCGTTGCCAGCCTTACTCTTCCCGTAAGTATGCCAGCCATCTGTTGTTTTGCCATTAAATAACAATTGCCAGCCACCATTTTTTTCCTGGCTACTAAGTTTGTTTTCCGAATTACCGGAAGAATTGCGCGAAGAATTGCAACTTAGTAAAATAGTCGCTGCAAAAAAGAAAAACGTGAATTTATACATTTAGATTTTTTTTAAATTTTTTTGAAAGATAAAGAAGGTAAAAGAATAACTGTTTTTAAATAATTATTCCAATCCTAAAACTGTGCGGTTTAGGTTTCCATCAAAAACTGTTCCTGCAAAATCATCGAAGGCTTTTTCAGTAACACGAATAATATGATTTTTTATAAATTCTGCCCCTTCCTTTGCTCCATCTTCTGCATTCTTCAAACAACATTCCCATTCTAAAACGGCCCAACCGGGATAATCGTAAGCAGCCAATTTACTGAAGATAGATTTAAAATCAACCTGTCCATCTCCGGTAGAACGGAAGCGACCGGCGCGGTTTAACCAGGTTTGATAGCCGCCGTAAACTCCTTGTTTTCCGGTTGGATTGAATTCCGCATCTTTTACATGAAATGCCCTGATTCTTTCATGATAAAAATCTATGTATTCCAAATAATCGAGGCATTGCAAAACGAAATGTGATGGGTCATATAATAAACATGCTCTTTTATGAAAATTTACTTTTTCTAAAAACATTTCATAAGAAATTCCGTCATGAAGATCTTCACCGGGATGAATTTCATAACAAATATCTACACCGCATTCGTCAAAAATATTTAGAATGGGAAGCCATCTTTTTGCTAATTCTTTAAAACCTTCTTCCACTAATCCTTCAGGCCTTTGAGGCCACGGATAAAAAGTTGGCCATAAAAAAGCGCCGCTGAAAGTGGCGTGGGCATTGAGTCCTAAATTTTGAGATGCCTTTGCTGCGTATTTTAATTGTTGCACTGCCCATTCCTGACGCGATTTTGGATTGTTCCGGTATTTTTCAGGAGCAAAACCATCAAACAATGAATCATATGCAGGATTAACAGCGATTAGTTGACCCTGCAAATGAGTAGAAAGTTCAGTGATATCAAGACCAAAGCTATTCACCGTTCCTTTTAATTCATCCGCATAAGTTTTACTTTCAGCTGCTTTTTGCAAATCAATAAAACGATCATCCAAAGTAGGAATTTGAACCCCAACAAATCCATTGTCTTTAGCCCATTGGCAAATATTTTCCAGGTTATTAAATGGAGCTTTGTCGCCAATAAATTGTGCGATAAATATGCCCGGGCCTTTAATTGTTGTCATTTAATTTGGGTTTCTATTTTTTCTTGAAATGCGCTCTCGCGAAATTGTTGTATAAATTTAAAGGAAAGAAGTATAAGGCGTTACACTATAAATTTTGTCCATTTTTCATTTGATTTCCCGGATGCTACCACATTTTCAATAAATGCCATGCCGCGAACACCTTCGTCAACGCCAGGAAAATCCAGCATTTCTTTTGTAGGAGTTTTTCCTTCTAATTTTGATATTAAAGTGGCAGCAAAATTTTTATAAATATTAGCGAATGCTTCAAGATAGCCTTCGGGATGGCCGCCGGGCGTCCGGCAATTATCAAGCGTCGATATGTTTAAAAGGCCGGTGTAATTACTTCCGGCTCTTAAAATTTGTGTAGGCTGATCGAGCCATTTGACCAATAGAGTATTTGGTTCCATCTGCGCCCATTCGATGCTGCCTTTTTCGCAATAAATTCTTAAGGTCAGATTATTTTCTTCACCTGCTGCAATTTGCGAAGCGATCAAAACGCCGTTTACATCATTTTCAAATTTTAATAATACATTTCCATCATCATCCAACATGCGTCCTGGTACTACAATGTTCAAATTGGCGCAAAGTTGTGTAATTTTTAATCCGGAAACATATTCGGCCAGATGCGCAGCGTGCGTTCCGATATCGCCCATACATCCGGCCTTTCCGGATTTCGTAGGATCTGTACGCCATGCTGCTCCTGCATTTCCTTCTCTTTCTGAAAGTTTGCTGAGCCATCCCTGCATATATTCAACAACTATTTTTCTTGGTTTTCCCAACACACTATTTTGCATCATGGCACGTGCTTGTTTTACCATCGGATAGCCTGAATAAGTGTGGGTAAGGCATAGTTGCAATCCCGTTTCTTCCACTTTCTTTTTTAGCTCTTTTGCTTCTTCCAGAGTGAAAGCCATCGGCTTTTCCACAATAACATTAAAACCGTGTTCCAGCGCCATCATAGCAGGACCGAAATGAGCAAAATTTGGAGTAACGATCGTGATAAAATCAATGCGTTTATCTTCCGGCATTTCACTCTCTTTTTTGATCATTTCTTCATAAGAAAGATAAATTCTTTCTTCAGGAAGAAATAATGATTTTCCCGATTCTTGTGCCACGTCAGGATGAATACTGAGAGCGCCGCAACTCAATTCTATCAACCCATCTATGTTTGCGGCTATTCGGTGAATAGCTCCGATAAAAGCGTCTTTGCCGCCACCTACCATTCCCATTCTTAATTTTCTCATGGTAATTAGATATTCAATATTTAATAAATTTTCTGCTAAAAACTAATACACTCTTTCAATTCCTTTTCTGTATAAGCCAGATTGTGCTTCTTTAAAACATCGGCTGGCACACCATTCCATTGAGTTGGGGTATTACCAATATATCC